>NZ_FNVI01000058.1:0-8114 GCF_900107945.1 Methylobacterium sp. 190mf
TGACCTGCCCCCACGAGGTGGTCCGAGTTCAAAATTAGTGCAGGGTCGGCCTCTGCTCTACGGGTAGCTTGGCCGCCGGAGCCGGTCGGGCGAGCGCAGTCGGGCAAGCGGTCGTGGCTGGCACGAACACCTCCGGCGCTGGTGGCTTGTAGCCAAGCGCACCGTGCGGGCGGATCGTGTTGTAGTGCCGACGCCAGCTTTCGATGATGATCTGTGCCTCCTTCAGGGTGTAGAAAATCTCGCCGTTCAGGAGTTCATCCCGCAATCGCGCGTTGAAGCTTTCGACAAAGCCGTTCTCCCACGGTGAGCCTGGCGCGATGTAGGCGGCCTTCGCGCCAATGGCCGCAATCCAGGACTGCACCGACTTGGCGATGAACTCGGGCCCGTTATCGGAGCGAACGTGCTCGGGCACGCCGCGCAGGATAAACAGGTCCGAGAGCACGTCGATCACGTCAGCTCCCTTCAGCTTGCGCGCAACGCGGATCGCCAGACATTCGCGGGTGAACTCGTCGACGACGTTGAGCATCCGGAACTTGCGCCCGTCATGGGTGCGCGCCTCGACGAAGTCGTAGGCCCACACGTGATCGCGCCGCTCCGGTTTGAGCCGGATGCAGGAACCATCCCCGTCCCACAGTCGGCCCTTCTTCTGCTGGCGGCCGGGCACCTTGAGCCCTTCGCGCCGCCAGATCCGCTCGACCCGCTTGTCGTTGACCAACCAGCCGGCCGCCTTCAGCAGCGCGCCGATCTTCCGGTAGCCATAGCGCCCGTATCGGCGCGCCAGTTCCACGAGATCGGCGGTCAGCGCCGCCTCATCATCTCTGCCCCGCGGCACCTTGCGCTGCGTCGAACGATGCTGACCGAGCGCACGGCACGCGCGGCGCTCGGAGACGTCCAGGACGTCCATCACATGCGCGATGCAGGCGCGTCGGCGCGCGGGGCTGGTCAGTTTCCCCGGGCAGCCTCCTGCAGAATCAGCTTGTCGAGCGTGAGATCTGCGATCGCCTTCCGGAGCCGCTGGTTTTCGGTCTCCAGGTCCTTCATGCGCCGGACCTGGTCGCTCTTCAGGCCGCCGTACTCCTTGCGCCAGCGGTAGTACGTCACCTCCGTCACGCCAATCGTGCGGATCGCGTCCCCGACGCTCTGGCCCTGCGAGACCAGCACATCCACCTGCCGCAGCTTGGCGACGACATCCTCCGGCTTGTGCCCCTTCGTTCCCATCTGTCCGTCCTCGTCCTGGCCCGAAAGCCATACCTCAGGGCGGACCACTTCACTGGGGGCAGATCAGCTTGTTCTCGAACTGTCATGATCGGTCTGCATAGGGTTATTCCGCGGTGCAATATGACTCTTCGCACCGCACGCACGGAGCCGATCCGGCATCTTGGTTGCAGACGAACTCACCGGGCCTGACTGCAGGCCTGCCGCTTGATGAAAGGAGTGCACGACATGGTCCTGAAGGGCTTCTCCTACGCGATGATCGGCGCCTTCCTGGGCGGCCTCGCGATGACTGTCGCTGGCTCGGCCAGTGTGCTGATGGGCCTGTAAGGGCCTCGGACTACACGCGGCCTCAGCGGCCGCCGAGATCAGCGAGTGGATGAGCGGCGGGGTGCGAACCCCGCCGTTTTCGTATGCGAGGCAGGGGCAAATCACAGCAACGCCTCTCCAGCCTCGAACCCGGTCAACTCGCATCGATGCGGCGTCCGGACCTGCTCTGACACTCGCTGTGTTACTCCTGCACACGGAGAGCGTCTGATGCCCGATGAACCACTAACCTCGAACACGCAGGATCTCGCAGACGCCGAGTACGACGCCGAGCGCTGGGCCCGAGTTGGCGCCGAACAGAAATCCATTCGTCCGATCAGCCCCAAGGCACCCTCAGACCCGCTGGAAGGCCCGGATGTCGGCTTGACGCAGAAGGGCACTGACGAGGATGCAGTCGTGAAGCGTGAGACGGACGTGTGAGCGCTCTGGTTGGTGCACGTCCAGCCGCACACCTTCAAGCAACAATCGGAGCAATCCTCGCGACATTCAGCTTGGCCATAAGGCGGCCTCGGAATAGCCGAGCTGACGAGGCCATGATGACCAAGCCGATCACCCTGACGAACCGTCTCGTCGACGCTGTCGTGACGGCTGCCATGGCGTTCAGCCTGATCGTGCACGCACAGTTCATGATCCTGCCGCCGCACTTCGTGTGAGCAACTGCCAGTCAGCACAGCTCCAAGAATGCCTATCGCGAACACGCGTGAGGCAGTCATACCCACGCACCCGCCTCGCTCGCGAACTCAGCCGTATCGATTATTGACTGCCCGTCTGTCGTCCTTGAACTACATCCGGAGGCAATAGCGCGAGGTCAATCAGATCCTTCACGGTCGCCCCGGCCACACCGCGAGGATCTTCGCTACCTACTAACTTGAGATTTTCAGCCAGCATTTTGATGATCGCCACTCGCTGTTCGTCGGCCATCAACGATATGGTCATACCGAGAGCCGACTGCAGAATTTCGAAACGCACCGTCAGGTCGCGGAGCTCTTCGAGCAAGATGTTTTCGAGTGGCGAGGACACGGGCAGCTCCATCGGTACCAATGCCCCCAAAGTAGCGCGCTTGCTGAGGTTCGCCTGTGCGAGGGCCTACTCACTTCGGAGGTATGAGGTGGGCGAGCCGTGCGCTGCCCGCCGCAGCCGATGCGGTCGAAGACGCGGCGTTCGGCCGACGTGCGGCCGGGATGGAGCATGGGGGGCTCGGTCATCAGCAAGCCTCCGGCTGGGCGGCAAGCTCGGTCTCGACCAGTTCAGCGGTGCGCAGGACGGCAGGCCCGACGAAGTCGGCGATGGCGCGGCCCTTCTCGTCGTCCGGCAGGCTGGCGACGATCTCCAGGCCGACGGAGGCGCCGAGCAGCACGACGTGGATCAGTCCGGTCGGCTCGTCCGTGCGGCGGGCGAGGGAGACGATCAACGGGCCGGCGTGCCCGTACAGGGCGATCTCCTCGTAGTGCGCTGTCGAGGCCGGCTTCGAACGGGTCGGCAGGGTGATGACGTTCGACATGATGGCTCCTCTCAAGCTGTGGAACGGGTGAGGGCGGGGCAGGCCACCAGGATCTGGTAGCGGTCGGTGGTAGCGAGCGCGGTGAAGGCGACTCAGCTACTCCTCAGCAAGCTCGGCAAATGGCTCTTGGCCGTTCCGACAAGGCCAAATTCGCCAATCATTTCTGTGTGAGGGCAAACCGCGAACCTGTCGGAATGAAGCCTGTTTTGGTTCAGCA
Organism: Methylobacterium sp. 190mf; assembly: GCF_900107945.1. NCBI lineage: Bacteria > Pseudomonadati > Pseudomonadota > Alphaproteobacteria > Hyphomicrobiales > Methylobacteriaceae > Methylobacterium > Methylobacterium sp. 190mf. The sequence continues at coordinate 3,258 of NZ_FNVI01000058.1, forward strand.
CTCCGTTGCCTTCTAAGCGGCAGGTCGTAGGTTCGAGCCCTACCGGGGTCGCCAGGTCATTCCGCGTGGCCCTGTCATCCGGCCCTACGGCGCGGCCGGCGCGGCGGGGTTCGCCGCCTCCTGCCGGTCCGGCAGGCTCCGCTTCCAGCGCGCCCGCAGGACGGCGGGCCGGAGGCCGTGCCGCTCCTCCAGGAACTCGGCGTCCGTGATCCGGTCCGTGCGGAAGTGCCGGAACGCCCCGCGCAGCTCGCACCAGCCGGCCACCATCCGGGCCTGATCGAAGAACCCGACGATCACCGGCCAGATCACGCGCCGGCTCGGATCGCCGCGGACGTCGCGGTACTGGATGCGGATCTTGCGGCCCTCGCGGATCCAGGTCCGCGCGCGGGCGACGTCGATCCCGTCCGCGGCCTGCGCGAAGGCCGTCGGCGTGCCGATCGACGGATCGGCGATGAGCGGGCGCAGGCGCTCGGGGACCACGGCGGTGATCTTGGCGATGAGATCGCGCGCCGCCTTGGCGAGGACCGGCTCGCCCCGTCCCGCGACCCACTGCGCGCCGAGGACGGCCGCCTCGATCTCGTCGGGCGTCAGCATCAGCGGCGGCATGTCGAACGCCTCGCCGAGCACGTAGCCGAGCCCGGCCTCGCCCAGGATCGGCACGCGCTGGCCGACGAGGTCGGCGACGTCGCGGTAGACCGTGCGGACCGAGACCTCCAGCTCTCCGGCGATCTCGGCGGCCGTCACCGGGCGCGGCGAGCGACGCAGGATCTGGATGATCTGAAACAGCCTGTCCGCGCGCCGCATCCACCGACTCCTGCTGACAGAATGCTGTCAGCAGGGCGTCCCTACAAGTCCTCCCGCCACGGCCATCCCGCGCGCCGTGCCGACAGGAACCGCGCCATGATCACCCTGTACCACGCCCCGCAATCGCGCTCCTCGCGCATCGTCTGGCTCTTGGAGGAGATGGGGGTTCCCTACACCATCGCGCCGGTCTCGATCTTCCGGCCGATGACGGGCGAGGGCGTGCCGGACGCCGCCAACCCGCATCCCGACAAGCGCGTCCCGGCCGTCCTGCACGCGGGCGGTCTGGTCACCGAGTCCCAGGCCATCGTACTCTACCTGGCGGAGACGTTCCCCGAAGCCGGGCTGGCGCCGGCGGTGGGCGCCCCCGAGCGCGGCGCGTACCTGACGTGGATGGCCTGGTACGTCGCCGAGTTCGAGCCCGCGCTGTTCGCCGGCCTGACGGGTGAGCTCGCGGGATCGCCGCAGAAGCGCCGGAACCACGCGGCGGTGGTCGACCGCCTGGAAGCCGCCCTGGCGCGCGGCCCCTACGTGATGGGCGCGCGGTTCTCCGGCGCCGACATCCTGATCGGCAGCGCCCTGGGCTTCGGCCGCGCGGCCTTCCCGGCGAGCGCGGCCCTCGATGCCTATCTGGACCGCTGCCGGGCGCGCCCGGCCGCCCTGCGCGCCGCGGCGAAGGACGGCGCGTCGGGGCCGCAATCTGCCTAGCGCCGACGGGGCGCCGCTCGCGATTCCCGGGTGGCCGGAAGCGGCCCGCGCGCGGCGATTCCGAGCGGCTCCGGCGACCGCAGGTGTTCCGGGACACGCCGGGCCCGAAAGCTTGGGCGTACATCGGAATCACACCGCGAACACAGTCGCGAACCCGATGGAGACGACGATGACCTGGACCAACCGCATCGCCCTGGCCGCAACCCTGATCGCCGGCGCGGTCGCCCTCGTGACCTACGCGCAGGCCCTCAGCCTGCCGGCCCATTTCGCGTGAGCGAGACGGCCCCGGCGGCACGCCCGCTGACCGTCGCCGCCTGAACGCGCGCCGAACGGTTCCGCGGTGCAGCGTGACTCTTCGCACCGCACGCGCTCGGCCGATCCGGCATCATCGTTGCAGACGAACCGACCGGGTCCGGCTGAGGACCCGCCGCTTGATGAAAGGAGTGCACGACATGGTCCTGAAGGGCTTCTCCTACGCGATGATCGGCGCCTTCCTGGGCGGCCTCGCGATGACGGTGACCGGCTCGGCCGGGGTGCTGATGGGCTTCTGAGCCGCGGCGGCCCTCGGGGCCGCCCGGGCGACGGACTGCCCGAACGGACGGTGTGAGCGGCGGGGCGAGAGCCCCGCCGTTCCCGTATGCGGGGTTCGGACCGCGCGGCGGAGCCGCCGATCCCGGCCGCTCCGCCCCGGTCAGGCCGCCCTGGTCAGGCCGTTTCCTTGCGGGTGACGACGAGCGCCCAGATCGTCGCCGGGATCCATCCGATGATCGTCAGGTGGAGGATGATGCAGAGGATGCCCTGAAACACCTTTCCGCGCAGGAACATGGCGAGCCACGGCGCGAGAAAGCAGATGAGGATCATGATCATGGGGGCAACGGGTCTCCGCGTTCGTGAGCGAACACGGATCGCGGCGGCTGGTTCCGGACGGCCGAGCTTCCGCCGCGGCCCGGCCTAGGCGTCGGACCGCGCGCTCAGATACGCCCTGAGACGCGAGGCCCGACTGGAGCCGTCGATGCACTCGATCCCGCCGCCCGTGTTGAGCGTGTGGAGGCAGCTGCCGGGCCAGGCCGGGCCGGGCTCGATCCGGTCGAGGATGGTCTGGGCGAACCCCTCCGGGTCGAGCCGGTCGATGCGCGCCAGCGACAGGGCGCGTCCGTAACCGTGGGCGCAATCCTGGACCGGCCGGATCAGGACCCCCTCGCGCGCGACGATCCGGCCCGCGGGCCGGGCGAAGGACGGGTCGACCAGCACGGGATTGGCCGGATGCGGCGCGTACGCCCCCCGGAAGTCGGGCGCGGACCAGAGATACAGCGCGTCGTGGTGGCAGCCCGATCCGGGCGGGGCGCCGACGGGCGCGTCCCGGACGGTGGCGAACATCCACCAGCGGCCGCCGTGCTCGAGGAGCGTTGCGTCGCTCGCGACCACGCCGGAGAGGAGCGTCGCCTCTTTCACCCAGCCGCCCGGATAGCGGGTCGCCCGGTAGAGATCGACCGTGCCGGCCGCGGAACTCTCCGGCACCATCCAGACGGAGCCCGCGCGCGCGAACACGAACGGGTAGGAGAGGTGGTGCGGCTCCTCCAGCACCGGGACGGGCGGCCCCTCGGGCCCGTCCGGCCCGAAGCGGACCGCCGAGATGATCGCCTTGCCGGTCGCGTGCGGAAACTCCTCCACGAAGACGTGGGTCGTCCCGTCGACCGCGAGGGGGAACGGGTCGGCGTAGAAGCGCCGCCCGTCGTCGGGCAGCACCTGCCAGCCCTCCGCGGGATGGCGGCCCAGCGCGACGAGGTCCGGCCCGCGGAGGGTCCGCCACCCGGTGCGCCAGTGTGGGGCGTGGTAGCACAGCCTGTACAGGCGGCCGACGAGGCTCCGGGCGACGAGCCGCGCCGGCCGGGACGCCAGGATCCGCGCCGGACGGGCGGGCGCGGCCGCGGCCGCGGCGGGCGTCGCCGCGAAGGCGCGGCCGTCCGACCGGGCCCGCAGGGCGGCGGCGACGAGTGTCGCCGTGCGCGACAGGGCATCCTCGAACGAGACGGCGATGGAACCTCGGTAGTCCGAGCCGAGGCGACCCGCGGCGACGACGGTGCCGCCTTCGAGGAGGTCGAGATGCGGGACCCGGCCGGCGAGCAGGCTCGCGAGCAGGCCGGTCTCGCCGAGGCCGCCGTCGTAGGCCACGCGCCAGACCGGGCAGGAGGCGGCCGCGTCGCCGCACAGGTCGAGCACGAGGTCCGGGGTCCCGGGACGGGTCCAGGCCGCGAGATCGGCGGGCGGCACGGGCCGCGACCCGTTCGGCGCCAGCCGGAAGATCAGGGCTTCCAGGCGGAACAGCAGGTCGGCCTGTGCCGGCCACCCGTCCGGACCGGGCGCGGCGTCGACGCTCACCGCCGCGATACCCGGCAGGCCGGACAGCCGGTCCAGCAGCGCGACGTGCCAGCGCCGCGGGTTCGCGCCGTCGAGGCGAACTCTCACATGCATGGCGCCCCGGTTCCCATCGCGCGGTCGTCGCGACGACGACTGTCGAGTCCATCTATTTTCCCGTTGGTAACAGGAGTCATAACTTCGGATCGAGGCCCGGGACGCGCGGGTGATCGGACCCTCGATCGGGATCCGCGGGATGAAAACCTGTCTCGCGGCGGCGGGGGCGTTCCGGCACCTTGCCGGGTCGCCCAGGCCGGTGTCGGGATCCCGCGGGAGCGATCGGGATCGCCGCCGCGCCGGCCGGCGGCCGACCGGCACCGGGTGTGGCGTGCCCGTCACACCCGGTGCCAACCCGACATGTCGATGCAACCAAAACGCTGCCGCGTTGTTGTCGCGCTCACCCGCGTAATGCGCGCTGTATTTCCGCGCTTCGTCGCGTCTTGAAGGATGCTCTACTCTGGCATTTCGGGCCTTCGACAGGCGGTGTGACCTCAAAACTACAGCCATTTCCCCCGGTGATCGGTAGCCACACCGCCAGATCACACATTCGGGGAACCGACATGACCAAGCTCCTGGCCTCGCTGGCCGCCTTCACGTCCCTCACCGCCGCCGCCTCGGCCGCCGACCTGCCGCGCCGCGCCGCCCCGCCGCCGGTGTTCACCCCCGTCCCGGTCTTCACCTGGACCGGCGCCTACTTCGGTATCAACGCCGGCTACGCCTTCGACGCCAGCGACCGCAACACCGGCAACACCTTCGCCGTCCCCTTCCCCTACGCCGCCCCCGGCACCGTCGCCTCCTTCCGCAACCGCAGCCAGGACGGCTTCTCCGGCGGTGGCCAGATCGGCTACAACTGGCAGATCACCCCCGGCTCCGGCCTCGTGATCGGTGTCGAGGCCGACGCCCAGTACCTCGACTTCGGCCGTAACCGGAACA
>NZ_FNVI01000037.1:0-43615 GCF_900107945.1 Methylobacterium sp. 190mf
GCGACCGTGACCGGGGCCGCGACGGTGCCGATGCCGCGCAGGGTGCCATTGGCCGCGACCGTGACCGGCGAGGTCCAGAGGCCGTTGAGGGAGAGCGTGCCGGCCTGGATTGTGGTCGGGCCGGAGAAGAGGCCGGGGCCGGTGAGCAGGAGCGTGCCGGGGCCGGCCTTGGTCAGGCTGGTCGGGCTCGCGGTCTCCAGGATGGCGCCGGCATAGGTCGAGGCGGCCGCACCCGAGACCGTGAGGGCGCCGTTGCCCAGGACGGCGGAGGCCGGGCCGGCGAGGTCGGTGAGCGTGAGGGCGGTGCCGCCGAGGTCGAGGGCGCCGGTGTTGGTCAGGCCGGTCAGCCCGGCGAGCGGGCCGGTGATCTGCACGAGGCCGGTGTTGGTGAGCGTGCCGTTGAACTGCCCGGACAGGCGGGCGACGCCGGTGTTGGTCAGGTCGGCGGTGAGGGTGCCGTCGCTGGCGACGAGGCCGGCGTTGCTGAGGCCGCCGGAGGCGGTGAGGCTGGCGCTCTGGGCGACGGCGACGAGGCCGGCATTGGCGAGGGGGCCGGCAAGGCTGTAGCTGCCGCCCGTGGTGACGGCGAGCGTCGCGCCGGCGGCGTTGGCGAAGGGGCCGGTGCCGGCCACGGATCCGGCGACGGCGAGCAGGCCGGCATTGTTGGCGATGGGCCCGTCGATGCGGCCGGCGCTGGCGAGCACGGTGCCGGCATTGGTCAGGCCGCCGCTGATCGTGCCGCTGGTGGCGAGGAGGCCGGTGTTGGCGACGCCGCCGCCGATGGCGCCGCTGTTGCTCAGGATGCCGCTGCTGATGACGCCGCCGGCGATCGCGCCGGTGTTGAGGGCGGTGCCGGTGTTGGTCAGCCCGCCCGCGAGGGTGCCGGCGTTGATCAGGCTGCCGCTGTTGGTCGCGCCGCCGCCGACGGTGCCGGTGTTGAGGGCCAGACCGGCATTGGCGAGGCCGCCCGTGATGGTGCCGCTGTTGGCGAGGACGCCGAAGTTGCCGACGTTGCCGGAGACGAGGCCGGCATTGAGGAAGCTCGCCGCCGAGCCGACGAGAACGGGCGCGGTGAGGCTGCCGGTGGCGGTCAGGGCCAGGGTGCCGGTGCCGACCAGGGCGCCGCCCGTGAACGTGTTGGCGGCCGAGAGCACGGCGGTGCCGGGGCCGGTCTTGACGAGCACGCCCGGCTGGCTGCCGTCGTCGATCGGCCCCGCGAAGGTGGCGGTGCCGAGGTCGATCTGCAGGGTGCCGGGGCCGGCCAGCGTGATCGGGCGGGCGGTGGCGAAGCCGTCGGCCAGGACCTCGAGGGTGCCGCCGCCGAGGGTCAGGCCGGTGCCGGCGGCGCCGAGATTGGCGTCGCGGGAGACGGCCAGGGTACCGCCGAGGACGGCGGTGCCGCCGGCATAGGTGTTGGTACCGGCGAGTTCGAGTGTGCCGAGACCAACCTTGATCAGACCGCCGACGCCCGAGATGTCGTTGGCGAAGCGGCCGTAATAGGCTTGGCCATTGTAGGTGGTGTTGACCGTCCAAGTGGAGGTGAACTGACCCGGGCCGTCGATGGCCTTGCCGAGGTTGAGCAGGCCCCAGCCGTAGATGGCGTTCGGGGCGTTGGCGGGCCCGTCACCGAGATGGGTGGCGGTTGTGAACATGGTCTGGGCGATCTGCGGCGCCGTCAGGAACGGGAACGCCTGACGCAATACGGCCGCAGCACCGGCCACGTGCGGCGCGGCCATTGAGGTGCCTTGCAGAGGCCCATAGTTTGAACCATTGAGAATTTTATTGTTGTTGGCGTCGAAGCCGCTGTAGCCCTGTCCGACCTGCACGGTTGAATAGATATTGACGCCCGGTGCCGCGATGCACCACGCTGCCGTAACACCGCACCAGTTGCTGAAATTGGCGATCTTCTTGTTTTCGTTGACTGCGACTACTGAAACGATAAAGCCGTCCAGCTTCGAAAAATCAATTTTGCTTTGGTCGACGGGGCCGGTCGGCGCATAGTCGGGGCTGGGATCGCCATTAGGGTCAGTCCCGTAGGTGGTATAAAATTGGTAGAGACCGCTATTCGCATTCGCTGGCTTGATGAATGGATAGAATGCGGCGCCGCTCGGGTTTTGAGTTACATCGGGTTGACTTCTTCGATCGTTGCCTGCGGCAAAGACCATGAGCATGTCTGACTGTGCGGCCCCAAGAAGCGCACTGGCCTCTCTTTCATCTGATATCTCGAATTCTTGAATTGACATTCTTCTATAGTTAGGATTTAAAAATCCATCGACGATCGGAGAAGAGGTCGTCGGTCCATAACTGCCATTCAAGACCCGGGCGCCGCTTTGAGTTGCTGCCTCCACTGCAGAGATTGTATTGCGTAAATTGAATAACGCCAATATCTTGCTGTCGAAACCGACCCCCATCATCCCGACGCCATCACGGGCAGCCGCAACTGTACCAGCCACATGGGTTCCATGACTGGATGCAGTGTCCGTATCGAATATAAGGGTTTGATTTAGTCCGGGAATAAAATTTCTTGATTGCTGAGAGATCCGTCCTCGGAATTCTGGATTCGTGGGGTCGATCCCGGAGTCAATCACGGCAACCAATACGCCTAGACCGGTGAAGCCTCGGGCGTAAGCGGTGGCGGCATTAATCGCAGACAAGCCCCAGTCGGCTCTGTATTCGGGCGTGTCGAACTGCGCCGCGGTCAGGGGAACGCCAAAAGCATCGAACGTCGAAGGCGAGCGCGCCGGCACGGTCTGCGCCGCAACAGGTCCGAGAGCCAGCGTGAGGGTGGCGAGCGAGCTGCCGACCAGCAATCCGAGCCGTACGGGGCCGCGCCGCCGGGTTCCGGCGCGCGCGCCCCGGCTCGGATCACAGGATCCGGTCACACGCTCTACATCGCTATACTGTTGGACCACCAGACTGACCCCCGTCATGCCTGCCGCAAGCTTTGCACGGGGGGTAGGAAATGCGGCTTTAACGGACTATCACATCGCGGCCACACCCGGCGCCGCGCGCGACGTCCTGAAACGGGGATCCCCCTTTCTGGGACGGATGGAACCACACCGCCGGCTCGCGGGTCACGTTGATCGGACGTTGCGCCGGGGGCGGTCCGGTCGGGCGGCCCCCGCGTCGAATCGCACGCCGCCCGGGCAAACGACAGTGTACAGCCGCTCGGGTCGGCGGGAGACAGGAGGACTGTCCGGGTGGACGCGGCTAACGTGCGGGACGACCGGACCGCGTTGCCACGCGTCACCTTGGGACAGGCCCCCGTTCTTCATCGGTCGCGCGAACAGCAGGTGTCAGGCTCTACGTATGTCTTCCGAGGAGAGAAACCACGACCTGGACGCGGCACCGGCCGGGGGGGAGGCGCCGGGCGGCGAGATCGCCTGCCTGCGGTTCGAGCCGCCCGGGGATCCCGCGGCGCTGGGGCGGGCGTGGCAGGACCATCTCGCGCCCATCTTCGACGTGAGCTTCCGCCCGGAGACCGATCTCACCGTCCCGATCGCGATGCGCAGCTACCATCTCGGCGACCTGCTGGTCGGCGACGTGGTGGCGCCGGCCCACACCCTCGTGCGGACGCGGGAGATGATCGGCCAGCAGGGCCTCGACCACATCCTGCTCCAGTTCTACCGGCGGGGGCAGAGCCGCGTGGAGACCGAGCAGGGCACCGGCCCCGTGAACGAGGTGCAGTGCATCGTCTTCGACCTCGCCCAGCCCGTGCGCATCGTGGCGGCTGCCGTCGACGCCACGAACGTCGTGATCCCCCGCGCCCTGCTGGAGAAGCAGGGCTGCCACCCCGACGCCCTGCACGGGCGCCCCCTCGACCACGACGGCGACCCGTTCGGGCGGCTGGTCCATAATTTCGTCGCCAACGTCGTCGCCTGCGGCGACCTCCTCGACCGCCGCGAGGCCCTGGCGGCCTCGGCGGCGATCACCCAGCTCTGCGCCAGCTGGCTGCGCGGGCAGGAGGAGGGGCGCCCCTCCCAGCACCAGGACATCCGGATCCGCGTCCGCCGCCTCGTCGAGGCGGAACTCGGCAACCCGAAGCTGACGCCCGCCCTGATCGCGACCCGGCTCGGCCTGTCGCGCTCGACCCTGTACCGGCTGTTCGCCCCCAACGGCATCGTGGCGTATATCCGCGACCGCCGCCTCATGGCGGCGATGCGGATGCTCGTGCGCGACGATGCCCCCAAACCCCTGCGCATCTCGCAGGTCGCCTTCGCGGTCGGTTTCTCGGACGAGCGGACCTTCCGGCGGGCGTTCAAGCGTCGGTTCGGCTTCATCCCGAGCGACGCGTCCCAGCGCCTGGAGACCGGCCCCGAACCCGCGCCCGGCGCCGTCCTGCGCAACTGGATCGAGAGCCTCTGACGTGCCGCGCCGGTCCGCCGGCCGGCGGCGCGCCGGCGCCGCGGGCGTCCTGTCCCTCTGCCTGTGCCTCTCCCTGTGCTGCGCGGCCGCCGCGCCGCTCGCCCCGGGCCCCGTCCAGGCCGAGACCCGGGAGGCGGCGCCCGCGCTCCGCACCGGCGAGCCCGAGACGTGGCGGGTCGCGACCCATCCGGTGCCGCCCCTGGTCATGGACGAGGACGGCCGGCTGCGCGGGTTCAGCATCGATCTCTGGAACGCCATCGCGCGGGATCTCGGCGTCCGGACGGCCTACCTGCGCGTCGACGACCTGCCGGCGCTGTTCGCGGCGGTCTCGGACGGGCGCGCGGACCTCGCCATCGCGGCGGTGTCGATCACCGCGGAGCGCGAGCGGCGTTTCGACTTCTCCGTCACGATGCTGGAGACCGGCCTGCGCATCGCCGTCCGGTCGGAGCCGGACGCGACCGGCTCGGCCACCGCGCGGGCTCTCCGGGCGCTCCTGAGCGACGCCGCCTTCCTGCAGGTCCTGCTGGGGCTCGCCGCCCTGATCCTGGCGGTGGCGGCCCTGGTCTGGTGGCTCGAGCGGCGCCACCCCGGCGGCATGGCGGCGCGCTCGGGACCGGCGCGCGGCTTCGCCCACGTCGTCTGGTGGGCCCTGAGCAGCCTCGCCGCCCAGGCGGAGGAGATGCCGCGCAGCCCGCTGGCGCGGGCCGTCACGGTGCTCTGGCTGTTCACCTGCATCGCCCTGGTGGCGTGGTTCACCGCGGGCCTGACCAGCACGGCGACCGTGGAGCGCCTGCGCGGCGCGATCAACGGCCCGCAGGACCTGCCGGGCAAGCGGGTGGGCACGGTCGCCGACACGACCTCGGTCGCCTACCTGGCGGACCATTTCGCCACGCCGGTGGGCTTCGCGACCCTGGAGGAGGCCTGCGCGGCGCTGCAGGCCGGCACGGTCGCGGCGGTGGTCTACGATGCCCCCGCGCTCAGCTACTACGCGACCCGGCCCGGCCACGACGCCCTGCGCCTGGTCGGCACCGCGTTCAACCGGCAATCCTACGGCATCCTGTTCCCGGCCAACGATCCCCGGCGCAAGCGCGTCAACCAGGCCCTGCTGGGCCTGCGGGAGGACGGCCGCTACGACGAGATCTACGGCCGCTGGTTCGGCTCCGAGAGCGGCGAGTCCCAGGGGCGCTGATCAGGGCCGCCGAGGCGCGCCGCGATAGGCCTCGGCCGGGTGGCGGGCGGGCAGCCGGTCCCCTTGGCCGAACAGCTTCGCCCGCAGCGAGCCCTCGGCGTAGGCGGTCTTGTAGAGGCCGCGGTCCTGCAGTTCCGGGATCACGAGGTCGATGAAGTCCGAGAAACTCTCCGGCACGACGATCCGGCTGAGGTTGAACCCGTCGACCTCGCCCTCCGCGATCCAGGCCTGGAGTTCGTCGGCGATCGTCACGGCGTCGCCGGTGAGCACCGCGTAGCGGCCGCCGAGCTGCAACTCGGCGAGGAGGTCGCGCTTCGTCAGTCCGCGCCTGGCCGCCGCCGCGGTGGCCGACTGGATGGCGTTGCCCGGCGCGTAGGGGATCGGCTCGTCGAGGCCGTAGCGGGCGAAGTCGATCCCCGTGGAGGCGGAGAAATGCGCGAGGCCCGCCTCCGGGCTCGCGTAGGACAGGTACTCGTCGCGCTTGGCCTCGGCCTCCGCCCGGGTCCGCCCGGGGATCACCGCGAGGCCGACGAACACCTTCACGTCGTCGGGCTCCCGGCCGGCCGCGACCGCCTCGGCCCGGATGGCGCGGACGGAGTCGCGGGCGGTGGCCGGGTCGCGGGCCGAGATGAACACGCACTCGGCGTGGCGGCCCGCGAAGGCGCGGCCGCGGCCCGAGGCGCCGGCCTGGTAGAGCACCGGCGTGCGCTGGCGCGACGGCTCCGACAGGTGGTAGCCCTCGACCGCGAAGAACTCGCCCCGGTGGACGACCTTGCGGATATGGGCGGGATCGCTGAACACCCGGGCCGCCCGGTCGCGGCGCACGGCCGCGTCGTCCCAGCTGCCCTCCCAGAGCCGGTAGAGCACCTCCAGATACTCGTCGGCGTAGTCGTAGCGCCGGTCGTGCGCCGGCAACGCGCCGCCGCTCTGGCCGCGGTGGGCGCTGTCGAGGTAGCCGGTGACGACGTTCCAGCCGATCCGGCCGCCCGTCAGGTGGTCGAGGGTCGAGAGGCGCCGGGCGAAGGTGTAGGGCGCCTCCTGGTGGACGTTGATCGTCACCCCGAAGCCGAGATGCTCGGTCACCGCCGCCATGGCGGAGATCATCACGGTCGGGTCGTTGACCGGGAGCTGCACGGCCTCCCGGGCGGTCACGTCGATGCCGCCGCCGTAGACGTCGTAGACGCCGATGATGTCGGCGATGAACAGGCCGTCGAACAGGCCGCGCTCCAGGAGCTTCGCCTGCTCGGTCCAGTAGGACAGCGTGTTGTAATCGGCCGAGCGGTCGCGCGGGTGGGTCCAGAGCCCGTGGTTGATGTGGCCCGCGCAGGTCATGTTGAAGGCGTTCAGCAGGATCTGCTTCGTCGCGGCGGCCATCAGAGCGCTCCGTGCCGGGGCGGCTGCCGGCCGTCGAGGTGGTAGGCGCCGATCCAGTGGTACTTCCAGCGCACCGGATCGTGCAGGGTGTGGGTGCGGACGTCGCGCCAGTAGCGGTCGAGCGCCTCGGCCCGGTCGGTGGCCGAGGTGCCGCCGAGCTCGACGAGCTTGTTGGCCGCGAGCAGGCCGGCCCGGTGGCTCGCCGCCCGGGCCTCGGCCACCGCCACGGAGGCCGCCGCGACGCTGTCGGCGTCGGGGGCTTCCTGCGCGGCGTCCACGTAGCGGCCGGCCCGCGCCAGCAGGGCGTCGGCCGCCGCGAGGCGCACCTGGACGTCGCCCAGCGCGTGGAGGGTCAGGGGATCCTCGCTCGCCCGCGCGACCCCGGAATCGATCCACGGCCGGGCGCGGTCGCGCACGAAGGGCAAGGTCGCCGCGAAGGCGCCCGCGCCGATGCCGAGATCGATCCCGGCGTGCAGGATCTGCGCGAAGGGGCCGAGGGCGGTGGGCCGCTCCAGCGAGGCCTGGAACGGCACCACCCAGTCGGGCTCCACGGCGACGCGGTCGAACAGGACCGAGCCCGAGCCGGTGAGCCGCTGCCCGAACCCGTCCCAGTCGTCGACCAGGGTCACGCCCGGCGCGTCCCGGGGGACGAAGACGAGGTAGGTGACCGCCCGGCCGTCCTCCTCGGCATTGGCCAGGGTGGGGATGCGGTGGGCGTAGAGCGAGCCGGTGCAGTAGTCTTTGCGGCCCTCGACAGTCCAGCCAGCCGGGTCGCGCACGAGGCGGGTGCGGCGGGTGTGGTCGCGCGCGCCGGTCTCGGCGAGCGCGTTGCCGAAGCGCTCGCCCGCCAGGACGCGGCCGTAGAGGGCGCGCTTCTGGGCCTCGGTGCCGCCGTTGCGGAGCACCTCCAGGGCGTAGAAATGGTTCTGCGGGATCTGGCCGAGGGAGCCGTCCGCCGCGGCGATCCGGGCGATCACCTGGGCGACCGTGGCGCTGTCGAGGCCGGGGCCGCCGTATTCCCTTGGCACCGTGATCGCCCAGAGGCCGGATTCGGTGAAGCGCGCGATCTCGGCGAGCGGCAGGCGGCGCTCCAGGTCGCGCTCGGCGGCGGCCTCGGCGAAGGCCTCCGCCAGCCGGTCGGCGACGGCGAGCGCCGCGGCGGCGTCCGGAAGGACCGGCACCGGGCGCGGCGGCGCGGGTGCCTGCGTGAAGGCGGTCTCGTGGGGCTGGAGCGGCATCGCCCGGTCCTCAGTTCCACTGGTGCCGGGCGGGCAGCACGCCGTTCAGGGCGTGGTTCCCGAGGAGGTGGTACTTCCACCGCACGGGGTCGTGCAGGGTGTGGACCCGGGCGTCGCGCCAGTACCGGCCGAGATTGTACCCGTCGCGGGTCGCCGAGGCGCCGGCGAGCTCGAGCAGCCGCTCGGAGGCCTCCAGGGCCGCCTCGGTGGTGAGGATCTTGGCCTGCGCCACCGCCACCGAAGCCTCGGCCGCGCTCTGGGCGGTGACGGGGGCCGCGGCGATCCGGTCGAGCGCCCGTCCGGCCCGGGCCAGGACCTCCTCGGCGGCGTGCAGGTCGACGGTGAGCCGCCCGACCTCGCCGAGGATGTGGGGATCCTCCGCGACGGTCTCGGCGGTGAAGGGATAGGGCCGGGTCCGGGTGCGCAGGAAGTCGAGGGCGGCGGCGGCCGCGCCCCGGGCGAGCCCGGCGTCGATCGCCGCGTGGATCAGCTGCGAGACCGGCCCGAACAGGCCCGGGCGCCCGGCGAGGGGCGCGAGGTCGATCGTCAGCTCCGCCTCGACCGGGGCCTGCGCGAAGATCACGCTGCCGCTCGCCGTGGTGCGCTGGCCGAAGCCCTGCCAGTCGTCCACCACCCGCACGCCGGGGGCGTCCCGGCGCACGAAGACCAGGAGCGGCCCGCCGTCGGGGCCGACCGCGCGCGTCGGGATCCAGTGGGCGAAGAGCGCGCCCGTGGAGTAGAAGCGCGTGCCGCTGAGCCGCGGGCCCTCCGGCCCGGCGGTCAGCCGCGTGTCCACGCCGGTGATCGCCTTGCCGTTGCGGGCGGGGCCGGCATTGCCGATCCGGTGGCCGGCGAGCACGTCCCGGTAGATCCGCGCCTGCTGGGCGGGGCTGGCGGCGGCCGCGACCAGCGCCAGGACGCCGAACTGGTTCTGGGGAATCTGCGCCGCCGAGCCGTCGGCGGCGGCGAGGATCGCGAAGACCTCCGCGAGCGTCGCGTGCGAGACCCCGGCGCCGCCGTGTTCGCGCGGCACCGTGATGCCGCCGAGCCCGCTCTCCGTGAAGGCCGCGATCTCCGCCCAGGGCAGGCGCCGGTCGCGGTCGCGCTCGGCCGCGCCCGCCGCGAAGATCCGGGCCACGGCCCGCGCGGCCGCGATCGCCTCGGCGTCCGAGCGGATCCGGTGCGGCGGCGCCGGCGGCGGCGGCAGCCGATCTTCGACCGGGTCGGTGACGGGATCGTCCAGGTGCAGGCTCATACGGTTTCCGGTTGACCGCTCGGGTTGGGACGTCCCGCCGTCATCGCGAGCGCTGCGAAGCGCCCCGGGGCCGCGCGCGGTCGGAAGACGCGGCGCTGCCTGGATCGCTTCGCTCCGCGCGCGCGGACGGCGATGTCGAGGTCGTCGACCGGGGACGATCCATGGCTGCAGGCTCCCGGTCGGATCGCCCAGATCGGACGGTTTCGCTCAGCGGGCCCGGAGCCGCCGCACCGCGGTGTCGCCCGCGAACTGGACCGCGCACACGAGGGCGATCAGGATCGCGATCACCACCACCATCACGGTGGTGTCGAAGCGCTGGTAGCCGTACCGGATGGCGACGTCCCCGAGCCCGCCCGCGCCCACCGCGCCGGCCATCGCGGAGGCGCCGATCATCGCCACCACCGTGATGGTGAAGCCGGCCACGATGCCCGGCAGCGCCTCGGGCAGGAGCACGTGGGCGAGGATGTGCCGGCGCCGGCAGCCGATGGACTGGGCGGCCTCGATCAGGCCCGCATCCACCTCCCGCAGCGAGACCTCGGCGATTCGGGCGAAGAACGGGGTCGCGCTCACCGAGAGCGGCACGATCGCCGCCCAGACGCCGATCGTGGTGCCGGCCACCAGCCGGGTGAACGGGATCAGCGCCACCAGCAGCACGATGAAGGGCACGGCCCGGAAGCCGTTGACCACGGTCCCGACCACCCGGTGGGCCGTCGGCGCCGCGAAGATGCCGCCGGGCCCGGAGGTGACGAGGAACAGCGCCAGGGGAATGCCGGCGACCACGGCGATCCCGGCCGAGACCCCGACCATGAGCGCGGTGTCGAGGAAGGCCTGCCAGAGGCGTTCGATCATCTGCGGCGACATGGCGGGCCTCCGGGTTCGGGGTGCAGGGGCGGCGGTGCAGCGGTCGGGGTATCGGGGGAGGAGCAGTCCCGCATCGTCTCACCCCTCCGCCGGGTCGGCGGGGACGTAGCCGACCCGCTCCACGTCGCCGCCGAGCGTCCGCAGCCGCGCCTCCGCGCCCGGGTCCTCGGCCGGGACGGCCACCAGCATCCGGCCGACCGCCTGGCCCTGGATCCGCTCGATGCCCGCCTGGAGCAGGCGCACCGGCGCCCCGGCCCCCGCGAGGCCCGACAGATCCGGCGCGGCCCGGCCCGAGCAGGTGATCCGCAGGATCGCCCAGCCGCCCGGCGCGGGCCGCGGCTGCAGCCGGGCCGCCAGATCCGGCGGCAGGCCGCGGGTCAGGGGTTCGAGCAGCGCCCGGGTGGTCGGGTGCTCGGGCGCCCCGAACACGCGCCAGACCGGCCCGGTCTCGACGACCCGGCCGCCCTCCAGCACCACCACGTCGCTGCAGATCTCGCGGATCACGCTCATCTCGTGGGTGATCAGGACGATGGTGATCCCGAGCCGCCGGTTGATGTCGCGCAGCAGGTCGAGGATCGCCAGCGTCGTCTCCGGGTCGAGGGCGGAGGTCGCCTCGTCGCAGAGCAGGATCTCCGGATCGCTCACGAGCGCCCGGGCGATGCCGACCCGCTGCTTCTGGCCCCCGGAGAGCCGCGACGGGTAGGTGTCGGCCTTGTCCTCCAGGCCGACGAGGCGCAGGGCCTCCGCGACCCGCGGGCCGATCGCGTGCCGCGGGACGCCCGCGACCGTGAGCGGCAGCGCCACGTTCTGCCGGACGGTCTTGGCCGCCAGCAGGTTGAAGTGCTGGAAGATCATGCCGATGCGCCGGCGCAGGGCGACGAGCCCGTCGGTGTCGAGGGCGTCGATCGGGGCGCCGTCGACCAGGACCCGGCCCGAACTCGGCGCCTCCAGCCGGTTGACCGTGCGCAGGAGGCTCGACTTGCCCGCCCCCGAGCGGCCGATGATGCCGAAGATCGCGCCGGCGGGGATCGCGAGGTCCACCCGGTCGAGCGCCTGCACCGGCCCGGCGGCCGAGCGGTAGGTCTTCGAGACGGACTCGAACCGCACCGTGCCGGTCTCCCGGTCGGCCTCGCTGCCGGGCGCGGCGGCCGGGGTCCGGGCGGCGGTCGCGGCGCCCGGGCTCGTCCGCCCGGCCGCGGCCGGCGTGCCCGGATCGCGCAGGCTGTCGAAGATCAGGCCGACCATCAGTTCTGCCACGCCAGCAGGTACAGCTTGTCGCTGTTGGCGAAGGACTTGCGGATCTGCTGTTTCACGGCCTCCGAGTTCTGGAAGAGCGTCACGAATTTCCGGATCACGGGGTCCTCCTTGCGGGCGGCCTTGGTGACGAAGCTCACGGCGAAGCGCCGGTCCTCGATACCGGAATAGATCAATCCGCTGGTCGGGTCGAAACTGCCGGCCGCCACGATGAAGTGCGGGTAGCCCAGGGCGAGGTCGACGTCGCCGGTGATCCGCGCGAGCTGCGGCCCCTCGACCTCGGTGAACCGCAGCGTCTTCGGGTTCTCGACGATGTCGTCGAGGGTGCCGAGGAAGCCGACACCGTCCCTCAGCGTGATCAGCCCGGCCTTCTGGAGGAGCAGCAGGCCGCGGCCCTGGTTCACCGGGTCGTTGGCGATCGCCACCGTGCCGCCCGCCGGGATCTGGTCGAAGCTCTTATGCTTCAGGGAGTACAGGCCGATATTGGACAGGATCCCGAGCCCGACGATGTCGAACGCGTAGCCCTTCTGTTTGGCGGCGTTCTCCATGAAGGGGCGGTGCTGGAAGAAGTTCACGTCGATGTCGCCGGCGTCGAGGGCGACGTTGGGCGTCGTCCAGTCGCTGAACTCGACCACCTTGACGTCGAGGCCCTCGGCCTTGGCCTCCCGGGCCGCGACCGTGACGGCGTCGCCGTAGGCCCCGGGCACGACGCCGACCCGGAGGGTCTCCGCCCCGGCCGGCAGAGCCCCGAGGCTGAGCGCCGCGACGGCGAGGACACGCAGGAACTTCATCGGGCGGGAACTCTGATCAGGATGAACGGGGGCAAGTCCGGCTGCCGGGCCGCGATGGTTCGCGCCGCATCCGAAGGCATGCGGACACGATCCATCAAATCGACAGGCGCCGTCTCACGTGGATGATTGTCTCGTGTCAGGTTTAGATCAGCGCGGCCCGCCCCGAAATTCTAAAGATCGTCGTTCGACGACACGAACGATCTCCCGATACCCCTGAACCGGAGAGGCGCATGCTGCGCCCCCGCTGGGCTCCTCTCCGGCCCCGCTCCGTCCCCGCGCGCGGTCCCGCGGGCGGTCCGGTCGCGGGGACGTGGCGCGGCGCCCGGGCAGGTCCCGGTCGGCCGGACCGGCCGGCCGGACCGAGCGCCGAATACAGGTCGGTCCGGCGGGCGGGGCGTCGGAACAAGCCTTGTCGGATCGGAATGAACCTGCGATTATCCAGTCATCGCAACGGCTTAGTGAAGATCATGCTCTTCCGCGAGCACTCCGCGAACGAAACCTTCTCCCCCATTCTCGATCCGGGGGATGAGCCTTCCCGGGTCGCGGAGATACCCCGCCGCCCGGTCCCCGAGGCCTGGTCCGGCCTCGCCGCGCCGGCCCTCGCCCCGGGCGACGAGGTGGTGTTCGACCGGCTCGACCTCGCCGAGATCCTCGGGATCTGGCGCCATGCCCGCGGCCGGGTCGTGGGGCTCCACCGCCCGTGGGGCGCGGCCGCCACCGTGGACGTGCAGTTCGAGGGACACGAGACCCTGGAACGCTACCTGCCGGACCTGTTCCGGCGCGTGCACTGAGGCGCGCCGACAGGCCCGCCGGCCGGCGGAGTCATTGGCTGACCCCGGGCTGACCCCAGGCTGACCCCGGGCTGACCTTGCGCCGACATCGCCCGGATCTGTCGGCTGAGAGGACAGCGAGTGTCTGTTTTCACGACACTTCGCGGCGCCGGACACGGATCGGGCCCGCGCTCACGAAAATGTAGGGCCCCACCGGCGCGCGTCTCCCCCCGGGGCCGGAACCCCGCCGGCTCCGAAACGTCGGGCCGGTCGCGACCACCGCGGCCGATCTCCCGGCCGGGGCGGACGGGCCTGTCCGGGGGGCACGATGGCTCAGGGAAACCACAGACGGCGCGCGGGCGCGCCATGACGGCGAGCCACGGCGTGTTCGCCTTCGCGCATATCGGCGACCTGCATCTCGAGCGGGCCTCCGACCCCCACGCCGCCGACCTGCGGGCGATGCTCGCCGAGGTGGCGGGGCTGCACCGACACGGTCTCCTCGACTTCGTCTACATCCCCGGCGACCTCGCCGAGGACGGGCGGGCGGAGCAGTACGCGGTCCTGCGCGAGGCCCTGGACCGGCACCCGGACCTGCCGGTGCGCCTGATCGCCGGCGACCACGACCGCCAGCACGGCACGATGGCGGATTTCGACGCCCTGTTCGCCGCGGTCGCGGGCAGCCCGCGCGGCGGCGGCCACGCGGCGCGGCGCCACGACCTGCCGCGCCCGCGCGACCCCGTCTCGGTGACGCATTACTACTTCGCCGAGACCTGGGCGGGCGTGCGCTGCCTGTTCCTCGACATGGTCAGCCCCGGCTACGGCCAGAAGGGCTTCGGCCTCGATTTTCGCCTCGGCCCCCACCAGCTCGCGTGGCTCGGCGAGGAGCTGGCCCGGGCCGAGCGGGAGGGCCAGCCCTGCGCGGTCTTCGCCCACACCTACCCGGACGACCTCTGCGTGCCCGACGAGCGGGCGGCGCTCGCCGGCCTGATCCGCCACTACGGCGTCCGCCTCGTCGAGATGGGCCACACCCACTACAACGAGCTCGCCCCGGACGGGCGCACCCTCTACGCCGCGGCCCGCTCGGTCGGCCAGAACGAGGACGGCTCGGTCGGCTACGCGGTCGCGGCGATCGACGGGCCGGTCGCGAGCTGGCGGTTCAAGCCCCTCGACCGGGCGCTGCCCTTCGTGATGATCACGAGCCCCGCCGACCGGCGCCTCGCCACGGCGCCCCTCGACGCCGCCGACGGCACGGTCTCCGTGCGCGCCCTCGTCCTGTCGGACCGGCCGCAGGACACGTGGCGCTGTCACCTGCGCGTCGACGGCGGCCCGGCCCACCCGATGGTGCCGGACGGCCCCCGGACGGTCCACGCCCGCATCCCCTGGCGGGACGGCGCGCGCCGCCTCGCCGTCACGGTCGCGGACGGCACCGGCCACACCGACACCGAGGTGATCGAGCCCGTGGACCGGAGCTTCGTGCCGCCGCCCGCGCACGAGCGGCCCGGCAGCGACGCGTTCCGCCTGCCGGCCTGGCCCGAGAAGGGGCTCCGGGGCGACCAGCTCGGGCCGAACCGCAACGGCCGGCACTGGTAGCCGGTCCCGCCCGAATCGCGGCACACCGCACCGCACGATCGATCCACCCCACCAGAGGACCACCGCAACCGATGGGCGCGCTGACGCTGACCCCCAACATCGCGACCTGGACGATCGCCGCCCTCGCGACCCTCGGCGTCATCCTGCGGCCGTTCGCGTGGCCGGAGGCGATCTGGGCCGTGCTCGGGGCCGGCGCCCTCGTGGCCCTCGGCCTGCTCGCCCCCGCCACCGCCTGGGACGGCGTGCTGAAGGGGACCGACGTCTACCTGTTCCTCGTCGGCATGATGCTGATGTCGGAGGTGGCCCGGAAGGAGGGCCTGTTCGACTGGCTCGCCTCGATCGCCGTGCGCGCCGCCAGGGGCTCGGCGACCCGGCTGTTCACCCTCGTGTACCTCGTCGGCACCGTCGTCACGGTGTTCCTGTCCAACGACGCCTGCGCGGTGGTGCTGACACCCGCCGTCTACGCGGCCACCAAGGCCGCCAAGGTGGAGAACCCCCTCCCCTACCTGTTCATCTGCGCCTTCATCGCCAACGCGGCGAGCTTCGTGCTGCCGATCTCGAACCCGGCCAACCTCGTGGTCTTCGCCGAGCACATGCCGCCGCTGGTGCGCTGGCTCGGCCTGTTCGCCCTGCCCTCGCTGCTGGCCATCGCGACGACCTACGCGGTGCTGCGGCTGACCCAGGCGAAGACCCTGCGCGGGCAGGAGGTCGCCACCGACGTCGAGGCTGTGCCACTGTCCCGCACCGGCCTCGTGGCGGGGATCGGCATCGTGGCGACCGGCGGCGTGCTGATCGCGGCTTCCGCGCTCGGCCTCGACCTCGGCCTGCCCACCTTCGTGGCCGGGCTCGCCACCACGATCGTCGTGCTGCTCCTCAAGCGCGGCGGCCTCGTCGAGGTGGCCAAGGACGTGTCGTGGAGCGTGCTGCCGCTGGTGGCCGGGCTGTTCGTCCTCGTGGAGGCCCTGGAGAAGACCGGCGTCCTGGCGATGCTGGCGGACCTCCTCAAGGGCTACGCCCACGCCGCCCCGGAGGCCACCGCCTGGGGGGCGGGCGGCCTCGTCGCGGTGCTGTGCAACCTCGTCAACAACCTGCCGGCCGGGCTGATCGCGGGCGCCGCGGTCCAGACCGCCCACGTGCCCGAGAAGGTGGCGGGCGCGATCCTGATCGGCGTCGATCTCGGGCCGAACCTGTCGGTGACGGGCTCGCTCGCCACGATCCTCTGGCTGACCGCCATCCGCCGCGAGGGCCAGGATGTCGGCGCCTGGACCTTCCTCAAGCTCGGCCTGCTGGTGATGCCGCCGGCCCTCGCGCTGGCGCTCGCTGGCCTGCTCCTCGTCTGACCCTCCCTCCCCGCAAACCCGAAGGTCCGCGCGCGTGACGGCTGCCCTCCTCTATCCCTTCATCCTGGTGGCGGGCGCGCTGCAGGCGATCGGCAATGCCATGAACGCGCAGCTGCGCGGCCGCATGGTCAATCCGTGGCTCGCCGCGACGGTGTCGTTCCTGCCGATCGTCTTCGTGTTCACGACCCTGTTCCTCACGATGCCGACGCCGCTGCCGAGCCTCGACTCCCTGGGCAAGATGCCCTGGTACGCGCCCCTCGGAGGCTTGGCCGGCGCGGTCGCGGTGTTCGGCGGCCTCGCCTTCATCGACAAGGTCGGCGCCGGGCCGTTCAACGGCCTGACGCTCACCGCCAACATCCTCACCTCCCTGGCGATGGACGCGCTCGGCCTGTTCGGCCTGCAGGCGGCGGGCTTCAAGCCGATGCCCTGGCTCGGCGGCCTGCTGATGGCGGTGGGCGTCACCTTCATCGCGCGCTCGGGCGGCAAGAGCGACGGCGGCGGCTCGGGGGTCGGCGGCAAGCTGCTCTACCCGTTCATCCTCGTGGCCGGCGCCCTGATGGCGATCGGCGTGGTGTGGAACGCGCAGCTCCGCGGCGCCCTGGAGAATCCCTGGCTCGCCGCGACGGTGTCGTTCGTGCCGGTCGTGTTCGTGTTCGCGCTGATGTTCCTGCTGCGGCCGTCGCCGCTGCCGACCCGCGACGACGTCGCGGGCGTCCGCTGGTGGATGCCCCTCGCCGGCCTCACCGGGGCGGTCGCGGTCTTCGCCGGACTGCTCTTCGTCGACAAGGTCGGGGCCGGCGCCTTCAACGGCCTGCTCATCACCGCCAACCTCCTGACCTCGGTGGCGCTCGATCATTTCGGCTGGTTCGGCATGAAGCGGGTCAAGGCCGGCCCGCCGCGCCTGATCGGCGCCGCCCTGATGGTCGGCGGCATCGTGCTGATCTCGCTGTTCTGAGTGGCCGGGGCGATGTGGACCCTCCCCGCCTGGATCCTGCGCCGGGAGACCCTGCTCCTGGCCGGGGCCGCCCTCCTGGGCGCGGGCGGGGTCGCGGCGTGGTACCTGCTCCAGGCGACGGTGCTCACCATCGCGGTCGCTCCCCGGGACGGGACCGAGCCCGGCCTGATCAAGGCCTACGCAGACGCGCTCGAGGCCGCGCACGAGAATGTCCGGCTGAAGATCCTGTCCTTCGACGACGTGCGCGAGAGCGCCGCCGCCCTGCAGGACGGGCGCGCCGACCTCGCGGTGGTCCGCCCCGACGTGCTCCTGCCGACGAACGGCCTGACCCTGGC
This sequence comes from Methylobacterium sp. 190mf, assembly GCF_900107945.1. Classification (NCBI taxonomy): domain Bacteria; kingdom Pseudomonadati; phylum Pseudomonadota; class Alphaproteobacteria; order Hyphomicrobiales; family Methylobacteriaceae; genus Methylobacterium; species Methylobacterium sp. 190mf. The sequence goes on from NZ_FNVI01000037.1 coordinate 17,318, forward strand.
GATCCTGCGCGACCAGGCGATGGTCATCGCCTCGCCCGAGCAGGCCGGGATCACCAGCTTCCCGAAGCTCGCCGGCAAGCGGCTCGGCATCGCGGCGCACCGGGACGCCGATCTCTGGCTGCTCCGGAACCTCCTCGGCTATTACGGGCTCACCCTGGAGGAGGCCGCCGGCCCGGCCCGGGACTCGACGGTCCTGCTGGTCCCGGTCGACCAGGAGGCGGTGGCCGGCGCCTTCCGCGAGAGGCGGATCGACGCCTTCGTCAGCATCATCGCGCCCTCGGCGCCGAAGGCGCTGGCCCTGGTCTCGGCCGTGCAGGGCGTCGCCCGCGGCGGCAAGGTGGCGTTCGTCGCCGTGGAGGATGACGGCGCGGTGATCGAGCGCTTCCCGCGGCTCCAGGCGGTCACCGTCCCGGGCGGCCTGTTCGGCGGCCGCCCGAAGCTGCCGGCCGACGACGTGAAGACGGTGGGCGCCTCGTACCGGCTGATGGCCCGGGCTTCCTTAAGCCGCGTCGTGGCGGCCGACGTGACCCAGCAGCTCTTCGAGAAGCGCGGCGCCGCCGCCCTGGCGACGGACGCCGCCGAGTACGTCCAGGCCCCGGCCTACGACACGACCGTGGCGGCCACCAGCGCCCGCATCCCGATCCATCCGGGGGCGATCGACTATTACGAGCGCGACCAGCACGGCTTCATCGAGCGCTACGGCGACACGCTCTACCTCCTCGGCGCGCTGGTGGGCGGCCTCGTCTCGGTGCTGGCCTGGATCCGGCAGCGCCTCGCCAGCCTGCGCCGCGAGCGCATCGACGAGCTCCTGGACCGGCTCCTGGAGATCGCCGGGCAGGCCCGGGCGCTGCGCGACCCGGCGGCGATCGAGGCGCTCACCGTCGAGGTCGACGCGCTGGCCATGGACGTCGTCCGCTACGCCCGCGAGCGGGAGCCGGACACCCGCACCATGTCGGCGGCGTCCGTCGCGATCGACACGGCGCGGGCGACCATCGCGGATTGCCGGGCGCGGGCGGCCGAGGACGGGGGGCGGACCGGGCGGCCCGTCCGGCTGCACGGCGCGGGCGGGGCCTGACATGTCCGTCCCAGCGCCCGCGCCCGCCACCGTGCCCGCCACCGCAACAGAATCGGACCGGAGCGACGCCGCGCCGGACGCCGCCTCGGTCAGGGCGCGTGTCGGCGCGCGCGTGGGCGCGCGGGTGCAGCGATCCCTGCGCTCGCGCACCGTGACCTGGATGACGGTGGGGTTCGCCACGATCCTGGTGATGACCGCCATCGCGCTCGGCGCCTTCGTGTACCAGCAGCGCGGCGTCGACGCCGTGCGCCACACCGTGGCGGTGGACGGGCGCCTCGCCCGGGTCCTGTCGGCGGTGCAGGACGCCGAGACCGGCCAGCGCGGCTACCTGCTCACCGGCGACGAGGCCTTCCTGCTGCCCTTCACCGAGGGGCGGCTGAACGTCGACCAGCAGCTCGATCTCCTGCGCGACCTCGTCCAGGACGATCCCGACCAGCGGGGCGACCTCGACACCCTGGCCGGGCTGATCCGCCGGAAGCTCGACGAGCTCGGCGCCAGCGTCGCCCTCATGCGCGCCGGCGACGGCGCGGCGGCCCGCGCCTCCGTGGCGGACGGGCGCGGCAAGCAGGTGATGGACGCGATCCGCGACCGGGTGCGCCGCATGGAGGCGCACGAGGCGCGGCGGATGGAGCGGCGGCAGGCGACGGTGTCGCGGATCGCCCTGGCCATCTGGGTCATGGTCGGGGCCCTGGCGGTGCTGTTCGTGCTGTTCGCCGTGTCGGCCCTGCGGGAGGCGACCCGGCGCAACCGGCTGTCGCGGTTCCTGCCGCAGGAGCTGGTCCTGCGGCTCGCCGACGGCGACGGGAGCCTGAAGGCCGGCCGCCGCCAGCAGGCCGCCATCGTGTTCGTCGACATGCGCGGCTCGACCACCCTGGCCGAGAGCCTGGATCCGCACCGGCTCTCCGAGTTCCTGTCCGCCTTCCGGCGGCGGGTGACGCGCCTCGCCCGCCTGCGGGGCGGCGTGGTCGACAAGTTCATCGGCGACGGCGCCCTGGTGGTGTTCGGTCTGCCCGAGCCCCGGCCCGACGACGCGGCCCGCGCCCTCGCCTTCGCGCAGGACCTCGTCGCGGTGATCGCCCGCTGGACCGACAGGGCCGCACCCGCGCAGGCCGTGCGCATCGGTGTCGGCGTCCATTACGGCGAGGTGTTCTGCGGGATCATCGGCGAGGAGGCGCGCTACGAGTTCACCGTGCTGGGCGACGCCGTCAACGTCGCCGCCCGCCTCGAGCAGGCGACCAAGCTCCACGGCGTCCCGATCCTGGTCTCGGAGGCCGCGCGGCGGGCCGCGGGGGCGCCGGCCGAGGCGTGGCGCGAAGTCAGTCGCGAGCCCCTGCGGGGGCGCCGCGAGCGCATGGCCTACCACACGCCCGCCGCCCCGGGAGCGGGCGGCCCCGGCCCCCGCCGGGAAGAAGATATCGCGTTTCCGGCGGTCGAACCGGCCCTCTGAGAAGAACCTGCCTGTCGTGGGGATCGAATGGAGAACAAGCATCTCCGTGCGCAGCGAAATTCGAAAGACGTGTCCATTGCGAACGGACCTGCCGAGCGCGACATTCGGCACCATGCGCAGCGCCTCTGAAAACCAGTCGCCGGCCTTCGATCCGTTCGGCGAGCCCGTCGCCGACGGCGTCGCCGGCGCCTGCCCGGCCACCTCGACCGGCGACCGCACGGCGCGGCGCGTCGGCGGTGCGGTGTTCTGGACGCTGGCGCTCGCGATCCTGGCCGGCCGCGTCTACGCCTACGATCTCCCGGCCGTGCAGGCCGTCGCCTCGCACGCTGCCCAGGTGCTCGCCCTGCGCTGAGCCTCCCGGTCGAGACCGTCGAAGGCGACCCGCGCGGCGCGCAGGTTGCCGTCGATGTGCAGCCGCGCGCGGGCCCTCCCGGTTCAGTCCCTCGTGAGGTGGCGGCGGACGGCCTGGGCCGTGACGGCGGAGACGCGCACGTTCGACTCCTGCGTCACCCCGGCGATGTGCGGCGTGAGGACCAGGTTCGGCACGTCGGCGAAGACGGCGCCCGCCGCCGCGTCGAGGGGTTCGCGGTCGAACACGTCCAGCGCCGCGCCGCCGAGATGGCTGGACCGTAGGGCTTGCGCCACGGCGGCCTCGTCCACCACCCCGCCCCGGGCCGCGTTGATCAGGATCGCGCCCTTCGGCATCCGCGCCAGCACCGCCGCGTCGATCAGTCCGCGGGTCTGATCGGTGAGCGGCACGTGCAGCGAGAGCACGTCGCTCTGCGCGATCAGCGCGTCGAGCGCCTGGCTCTGCACGGGGCCGTAGGCCGGGTTCCAGGCAGGGTCGCCCGCGGCCACGAAGGGGTCGTGGGCGGCGACCGTCATGCCGAGGGCCGCCGCCCTCCGGGCAGTCTCGCGGGCGATCGACCCGAAGCCGACGAGGCCGAGGCGCTTGCCGGCGATCTCGCGGCCCATCAGGGCGTTGCGCGGCCACGTCCCGGCCGCCACGCGGGCCGTGGCCCCGTAGGCGCCGCGCAGGAGCAGCAGCGCGGTGGCGACCACGTACTCGGCGACCGCGCCGTCGTTGGCGCCGGTGGCCGGGTAGACCGCGATGCCCCGGTCCCGGCAGGCTGGGACGTCGATGTTGTCGAGGCCGACGCCGAGGCGGCCCACCACCTTGAGGTCGCGGGCGGCGTCGAGCAGGGGGCCGCGGACCTGGGTCCGGTTGCGCACGATCAGGGCGTCGGCCCGGGCCACGGCGGCGGCGAGGTCCCCGGGCCGGTCGACGAGGCCAGGATCGTACTGCACGTCGAGGCCGGCGAGCTCGGCCGCGATCGCGGCCTCGTCCATGAACTCGCTGATGACGACCTTGGGCATGGCGCGCCTGTGTCCCGGTTCCGCGTGATCGTCTCCCGCTAGAGCCGTTCCGGCCCGCGTGGCAACCCGGATCCGGGCTCGCCCGCCCTCAGGCGACCGCGCGGACCGCCCGCTCGGTCGGGAGCGCCCGCCGGGGCAGGCTCTCGATCAGGCCGGGGATCTCCTCGGGCGGCCGGGCCGGGCTGTACAGGAAGCCCTGCGCGCTGTTGCAGCGCCGCAGCCGGAGCAGCTCGGCCTGCTGCTCGGTCTCGACGCCCTCCACGGTGACGTCGATGCGCAGGTCGCGGGCGATGACCATGATCGCCTCGATCACCGTCAGGCATTCGGGGCGGCTGCTCAGGTCGCGCACGAAGGCGCGGTCGATCTTGATCTTGTCGACCGGGAACTGCGTCAGGTAGCTCAGCGAGGAGTAGCCCGTCCCGAAATCGTCGAGGGCGATCCGCACGCCGAGCGCCCGCAGGGAGCGGAGATTGTCCAGCACGTGCGGCGTGTTGGCCAGGAAGATCGACTCGGTGATCTCGATCTCCAGGCGGTCCGCCGCGAGGCCGGTCTCGCCCAGCACCGCCGCGACGTCGGCGAAGAAGTCGGGCCGGCGGAAATGGACCGACGAGATGTTGACGGCGACGCGCAGGCGCACCGGCCAGGTCAGCGCCTCCGCGCAGGCCCGCCGCAGGGCCCAGCGCCCGATCGCGAGGATGAAGCCCGTTCCCTCGGCGATCGGGATCAGCTCGGCGGGCGAGACGGGGCCGAGACCGGGCCGGGTCCAGCGGAGCAGCGCCTCGCAGCCGACCACTTGGCCGTCCTGCAGGCTGACCAAAGGCTGGTAGTGCAGCGCCATCTCGCCGTCGGCGAGGGCCTGGCGCATCGCCTCGTCGAGTTCGTGCCGGCGCTGGACGCGCACGTCCAGGTCGCGGTCGAAGCCCCGCCAGCGCCCCTTGCCGCCCTGCTTGGCGCTGTAGAGCGCCAGATCCGCCTTCCGGAGCAGGTCCTCGGGCTCGGTCGCGTCCGCGGGGGCGCAGGCGATCCCGACGCTGACGCCGATCTCCGCCCGGACGCCGTCGATGAGGTAGGGCTCGCGCAGGGTCGCGATCGTGGCCTCGGCCAGGGCCTGCGCGGCCGCGCCGTCCCGGCCGCGCTGCAGGATCGCGAACTCGTCGCCCCCGAGACGGAACGCCTGCGCGTCGGCCGGGAGCAGGGCGCGCAGGCGATCGGCGACCTGCCCCAGCAGGGCGTCGCCCGCGGCGTGGCCGATGCTGTCGTTGACGGTCTTGAAGCCGTCGAGGTCGAGGTAGAGCAGGCTGACCGTCGTGTCCGGGGCCGGTTGCGCGTTCTGCGGCGCGTTCTGCGCGGCGGCCGCGCAGGCCTCGGACGCGACGTCGTGGAACATGACCCGGTTCGACAGGTCGGTCATCGGGTCCCGGGTGGCCAGATAGGCGATGTGCGCCTCCGCCCGGCGGGCCTCGGTCACGTCGGAGCCGACGCCCCGGAACCCCGCGAAGCGCCCCTTCTGGTCGAGGAACGGCTTGCCGCTCAGCCGGAGCCAGCGCCGGCCGGCCGGCGTGTCGACGGCGATCAGGTGCTGGTGGAAGGCGACGCCCCGCCGGAGACGGTCCACGAGGTCGGCGCTCTGGTCGGCCTCGGGGGGCGCCTCCGCCCGGCCGGCGAGCAGCGCCGGGAACGAGGCGTGCTGGAGCCTCTGCACCGGGCAGGCCAGCACGTCCGCCATCCGGGTGGAGACGTGCTGGAACCGTCCGGTCCCGTCCGTCTCCCACAGCCAGTCGCTGGCATTCGCCTCGAAGGCGTTGAGCAGCAGCCCGATCGTCTCGCTCTGGTCCTCGACCCGCACGCGGTCGAGGATGCGCTGGCGCGACAGGCGGCTCATGCGGCTCACGCTCGTCACCACGAAGATCGCGTAGACGGCGAGCAGGAAGCCGATGCTGAGCGCGACTGGCTCCCCGGACCGGGCCAGCCCGACGAAGCTGCCGACGATGACCGGGACCGCGAACAGGTACGAGACCGACAGGAGCGGGCCGACCACGTAGGCGTCCGAGATCAGGCCGGCCACGATGGCGACGACGAGCAGCCGCGCGTCGCCGCCGGAGGGGGCGAACAGCACGACCGGCAGGGTCGCCCAGGCGAGGCCCAGGGCGAAGGCGAGGCCGGCGGAGATCCGGCAGCCCCACCGGACGGTGTGCGCCGAGGCGGTGTCGCCGTGAGTGCGCCAGTAGAGCCAGGTCGCGTAGGTCGCCGCCGTGATCAGCACCGCGACCACGGCGAGCAGGCCGAGGAGGTAGGTGTGCGAGGCCGAACCCCAGAAGAAGTACGCGACGGCCAGCGCGATGATCAGGTGCGTCACCGCCGAGTAGGTGGCGAGCTTCAGCGTCTCGTCGAGGAGCCCCGCCCGCACCTGCAGGCGGTAGCGGCTCGGCAGCGCGTCGTCGGCGTCGGGACCGAAGAGGCGGGCGAGCAGCGATCCCGGCCGGCGGTCCGGCCAGGTCCCCCGCCGCGCGCCCGGCCCGGTCGCGCCCGCGGAGATCTCGGGCGACACCTCGGGCGACATCTCAGGCGGCATGGGCCGCCCCCTGCTCGGCCCCGTGCTCGGCCCCGTGCCCGTCCCCCTGCCCGGCCCCGTGGCGGGGCGCGACCCTCATGGTCAGGCCGCCCCTGGGCCGCAGGGTCACGCGGAACTGCGCCGCCGGCATCTCCGCCGTCACCGGCCGGAGGCGGAAGGCGGGCAGCAGCGTCGCCAGGACGACGAGGCACTCGGTCAGGGCGAGGCCCATGCCGATGCAGACCCGCGGGCCGGCGCCGAACGGCAGGTAGGCGTAGCGGTCGCGCGCGGCGGCCCGCTCCGGCGCGAAGCGGCCCGGGTCGAACGCCTCCGGACTTTCCCAGAGCAGCGCGTGCCGGTGCAGGGCGTAAACCGGCACGTGGACCGACTGCCCGGCCGGCACGACCGTGTCCCCGAGCCGGACCGGGGCCCGCGTCCGCCGCACGATCAGCGGGGCCGGCGGATAGAGGCGCATCACCTCGAGGAGCACCTGACGCGTGTAGGGGAGCCGGTCCACGGAACCGGGATCGGACTCCGGATCGGCGCCGAGGCACGCCATCTCGGCGACGACGCGCTCCTCCACCTCCGGGTGCTCGGCCAGGACCCGGAAGGTCCAGGCCAGCGCCAGGGCGGTGGTCTCGTGGCCGGCGGACACGAAGGTCAGCAGGTTGTCGACGAGGCTCGCCTCGGTGAGCGGCGCGCCGGTCTCCGGGTCCCGCGCCTGCAGCAGGAGGCCGAGGAGGTCGGAGCCGGGCTCGCCGCGGGCCCGGCGGCGCGCGATCGTGCGGGCGACCTCGCCGCGCAGGTAGCGCACCGCCTCCGCCCCGGCCCGGGACCCCGGATGCGGGATCCAGGCCGGCGCCCGCAGCATCTCCAGGGCGATCTTCCAGCTGGTCTGGCCGAGATAGGCGTCCATCGCGGCCCCGAAGGGCCCGACCTCCAGGTAGGGATCGCCCGACACCATCGTGGCGACGATGACGTCGAACGTCGTGCGCATCATCTCGCGCAGGATGTCCCGCTCGCTCCCGGCGGGATCGGCGTCGCGCCAGCGCGCCCGCGTCGCCGCGGCGGCCCGGGCCATGGCCGGCACGAAGCTCCGGACCCGGTCCGGGCGGAACATCGGGGTCGCGGTCCTGCGCTGACGCCGCCAGTGGTCCCCGTCCGCGGTGAGGACCCCCGCGCCGAGGGCCGGGGCCAGCGCCCGCAGCATGAAGGGTTCCCGCTCCAGCGCCTCGGCCTGGTCGACCATCAGGCTGCGGATGTGGCCGGGATCGCAGACGTAGGTGGTCCGCTGGCCGAGGAAGCGGGTGGTCACCAGGGGTTGTGTGTAGATCTGCCGGGGCCAGGCCTCGATCAGGCTGCCCAGCATCGTGACGAGCACGGATGGCAGCGCGACCGCCTCGGCCACGCCCTCTGCCACGGCCGCCGCGAACGGCGGCCGTCCCGGCGCGCAGACCCTGAACGTTCCGACAGCGGGCATACCGGCTCCCTCGCGGGACCAGATTCGAGGTTCAACGTTAAGTTTTGGCTTGCCGCCGCGGCGCCGTCGAGCGCTTCCCCCGGCGCCGGGGCGGAAAACGCCGCCTTGCTTACCGGGAGCTTACCGGATTCCCGGGGAGGCGCCGCGGACACCCGGGGGCGGCCCGCCCTAGCGGTCCCGGGTCGCGCGGGCCTGAGCCTCGAGGGCCTCGTGGAGCCGGCCCTCGATCAGCAGGGCCGAGCCGTAGTGGAACTCGATGTCGAAGGCGTGGCGCTGGTTCATCGAGAGCGACGCGCTCTGCATCGCGATGAGATGGCCCTCCGCGTCGAACAGGCCCGAGCCCGATCCGCCGTAGCCGTCGTTGCAATCGTGGCGGGCGCGGCGGATCGCGCCCTCGCTCGGCGGATCGATCCGCCGGACGGCGCAGGATTCCCGGCTGCTCTGCCCCCGGTAGTTCTCGTGCCCGGCCGGTGAGACCATCGTCACCGGGAGCGTCAGGTCGCCGGTCGGAAGGGTGGGCGGGTCCGGGATCGGCTGCGGCCGCGCCTCGGCCGGCTCGGCGAGGCGCAGCAGCGCCCAGTCGTCGGTGATGTGCAGGCGCCGCGCCTCGGGCTCGACGCCGAGTTCCAGGATCTCGGGCACGAAGGCGTAGTTCCGACCTGCTATCTGAAAGTAGCAGTCGGCGACGTTTCGAGTAACCTCCAGTTGTCGATTGCGGAAATTGTGCGCGTTCATCAGCACGAGGGACCGGCTCCCGATCAGCCACGCGGCGGCGGCCTTCTGGGGAATCCCGTCCGGGCGCCGGCACCACAGGACGCCCGCGCCGGGAAAGCGCTCCAGGTCGGCCCCCGTCAGCTCGCGCCGCCCGTCCTGCTGGTAGAGCGCCGCGAGACGGCGTTCCCCGCCGGTCCCGGCCGCCAGGGCCGCAGGCGCCAAGGTCGCGGGTGCCAGGATCGCAGGCGCCAGGGCGAGAGCCGCCCAGCAGGCGGCCAGCGCCGGAGAGCGGGCCGCGCAGCCCGTGACATGACCCATGGCGTCCTCCCGGGACGGGTCGGCGGCCGGCTCCGGGCCCGCACGCCCGCGTATCGTTCCCACCTGTCTGGCCCACCTGTCTGGGATGGCGGCCGGCTCTCGGTCAAGGTCTCCGTGATCTTACCAGATCTCCGGTGTTCTTTTGCCAAATCATCCCGAAAAGAAATGTTTCGTTTTGCAAAGACACGCATTACAAGCCGTGCGAATAATCAAGTGGCGCACAACGATAATAAGTCTTTCATAAGCTCAGCGAATACTAGAAATAGCCCGGTTATCGCGACGCTGGAGGCGGGTTTGTCGGTGAAAGTCGTGTCGCCATCGAATCAACACCACGATGACTGCGAGGCCAAACGGCGTGGCAGTCCGGCGAGGAGACGCAGGATGATCAGGCTCCGGAATTCCGTCTCGGCATTGGCGATCATGGCGCTCGCGCCGGTCGCCATGGCGGGCGTGGCGCAGGCCAACGACAAGCTCGTCGAGAAATCGAAGAGCGACGAGAACTGGGTGATGCCCGGTAAGAACTACGACTCGAACAATTACAGCGACCTGACGCAGATCAACAAGAGCAACGTCAAGCAGCTCAAGCCGTCCTGGACGTTCTCCACCGGCCTGCTCAACGGCCACGAGGGCGCGCCGCTCGTCGTCGACGGCGTCATGTACATCCACACCTCGTTCCCCAACAACACCTTCGCCCTCGGCCTCGACGATCCGGGCAAGATCCTGTGGCAGGACAAGCCCAAGCAGAACCCGGCCGCGCGCTCGGTGGCCTGCTGCGATCTCGTGAACCGCGGCCTCGCCTACTGGCCCGGCGACGGCAAGACCCCGGCGCTGATCCTCAAGACCCAGCTCGACGGCAACGTCGCCGCCCTCAACGCCCAGACCGGCGAGACGGTGTGGAAGGTCGAGAACTCCGACATCAAGGTCGGCTCGACCCTCACGATCGCCCCCTACGTGGTGAAGGACAAGGTGATCATCGGCTCCTCGGGCGCCGAGCTCGGCGTGCGCGGCTACCTCACCGCCTACGACGTCAAGACCGGCGCGCAGGTCTGGCGCGCCTACGCCACCGGCCCGGACGAGGACCTGCTGCTCGCCAAGGACTTCAACATCCACAACGCCCATTACGGCCAGAAGGGCCTCGGCACCTCGACCTGGGAGGGCGACGCCTGGAAGATCGGCGGCGGCACCAACTGGGGCTGGTACGCCTACGATCCGGGCACCAACCTGATCTATTTCGGCACCGGCAACCCGGCGCCGTGGAACGAGACCATGCGTCCCGGCGACAACAAGTGGACGATGACGATCTTCGGCCGCGACGCCGACACCGGCGAGGCGAAGTTCGGCTACCAGAAGACGCCCCACGATGAGTGGGACTATGCCGGCGTCAACGTGATGATGCTGTCCGACCAGAAGGACAAGGACGGGAAGATGAGGAAGCTCCTCACCCACCCGGACCGCAACGGCATCGTCTACACCCTCGACCGGACGGACGGCACGTTGGTCTCGGCCAACAAGATCGACGACACCGTCAACGTGTTCAAGTCGGTGGACCTGAAGACCGGCACGCCGGTGCGCGATCCGGAATACGGCACCCGGATGGACCACCTCGCCAAGGACATCTGTCCCTCGGCGATGGGCTACCACAACCAGGGTCACGATTCCTACGATCCGAAGCGGCAAGCCTTCTACATGGGCATCAACCACATCTGCATGGATTGGGAGCCCTTCATGCTGCCCTACCGGGCGGGTCAGTTCTTCGTCGGTGCGACGCTGAACATGTATCCGGGCCCGAAGGGTGACCGGCAGAACTACGAGGGCCTCGGCCAGATCAAGAGCTACAACGCCATCACCGGCAAGTTCAACTGGGAGAAGATGGAGCGCTTCGCCGTCTGGGGCGGCACCACCGCGACCGCCGGCGACCTCGTCCTCTACGGGACGCTGGACGGCTTCATCAAGGCGCGCGACTCCGACAACGGCGACCTCCTCTGGAAGTTCAAGCTGCCGTCGGGCGCCATCGGCTACCCCATCACCTACACCCACAAGGGCACGCAGTACGTCGCCATCTACTACGGCGTCGGCGGCTGGCCGGGCGTGGGCCTGGTGTTCGACCTCGCCGACCCGACCGCCGGTCTCGGCGCGGTGGGCGCCTTCAAGAAGCTCGCCAACTACACCCAGATGGGCGGCGGCGTGATGGTGTTCTCGCTGGACGGCAAGGGCCCGTACGACGACCCGAACGTCGGCGAGTACGCGCAGCACGCCGCCAAGTAACGGCCGCCCGCACCCCGCCCGCATCCCGTCGGCCTCCGGCCGGCGGGGTTTCGGGATCGGATCCCGACGCGCGGGGGGCCCTCCGGCGCCCCGCCCGTCCCCGGACACGCCATCCGGACACGCCATCAAGAAACGCTTCGACAACAGGGATCAACGTCCATGCCGCGCCCGCGCGCCCGCATCCTGGCGGCCCGTCTCGCCGCCGTCCTGACGCTCGCCGCCCTGGCCGCCGGGCCGGTGGCGGCCCAGGAATCCGAGGCCCAGGCCATCCAGTCGGAGCCCGGCAAGGCCCCGCCCGCGCCGCCGGCCGACCCCGCGACCCTGCGGATCTGCGCCTCCGAGAAGCAGCCGCCGCTCTCGATGAAGGACGGCTCGGGGCTCGAGAACCGCGTCGCCGTCGCCGTCGCCGAGGCGATGGGGAAGAAGCCCGTCTTCGTCTGGCTCCCGAAGCCCGCGATCTACCTCGTCCGCGACGGCCTGGAGAAGCGGACCTGCGACGTGGTCGTCGGGCTCGACAGCGACGATCCGCGGGTGCTGACCACCCGGCCGTACTACCGGAGCGGCTACGTCTTCATCACCCGCGCCGACAAGGATCTCGACGTGAAGTCCTGGTCGGACCCGCGGCTCAAGACCCTCGACCACATGGTGGTGCCGTTCGGCTCCCCCGGCGAGGCGATGCTCAAGGATATCGGCCGCTACGAGGAGGACATGGCCTACCTCTACTCGCTGGTGAACTTCCGCTCGCCGCGCAACCAGTACACCCAGATCGACCCGGCCCGCATCGTCAGCGAGGTCGCCACCGACAAGGCCGATGTCGGCGTCGCCTTCGGCCCGGACGTGGCCCGCTACGTCAAGGAGTCCCCGACGCCCCTGCGCATGACGCTGGTCCCGGCCGATACGGTCGGCAGCGACGGCCGCAAGGTCCCGCAGGTCTTCGACCAGTCGATGGGCGTGCGCAAGGACGACGAGGCCCTGCGCAAGGCGCTCGACGCCGGGATCGAGAAGGCCCGGCCGGCGATCGCGGCGATCCTCAAGCAGGACGGGGTGCCGGTCGTCGCCTCGAACTGAGCTGCGCCCGCCCCGCCTCCGCCCGGCCCGGCGCGACCGGGCCGCCGACCGAGACACCGCGCCAGACACCGCCCCAGACATCGACCAGACGTCGCTCGCGACGTCGATCAGGACATCAGGACCCGCTCAACAGATGCTCATCGTACGTTCGGCCCGCGTCGCCCTTCTCACCCTCGCCGCGGCGATGCCCGTCGCGGCCCGCGCGCAGCCCCAGTCCGGCCCGCAGACCGGGATCGTCTTCCGCAACACCATCACCGGCGAGGCGATGGACACGGCCGAGGGCAAGCCGGGCGGGCGGGACACGCAGGCGGTCAAGACCTTCTTCCAGACCGGCAAGAATCTCTACATCGACGACAAGTCCTGCCTGCGCAACGGCGAGAGCCTGTTCCTGACCTCGTGCTCCGGCTGCCACGGCCATCTCGGCGAGGGCAAGGTCGGGCCCGGCCTCAACGACGATTACTGGACCTACCCGGCGAACACGACCGATGTCGGCCTGTTCTCGACCCTCTGGGGCGGCGCCAACGGCATGATGGGCCCGCACAACGAGGATCTCAATCCCGACGAGATGCTGCAGGTCATCGCCTGGATCCGTCATCTCTACACGGGTCCGGTGAAGGATGCCGAGTGGCTCACCGACGAGCAGAAGAAGACTTACAAGCCCTTCAAGGAGGGCGAGACCTTTGCCAAGGACGTGCCCGGCCAGTGCAAGCCGCTGGACTAGCCGCTCTCGGCAAGTCGCGCCCCGCGGGAGACGGGGCGAACCCACGGCCCGACCGGCCGCCCGAGGAAGAGACGGAGGAATCTACGATGCGCACAGTGATCACGGCGGCGATGCTGATCGCGGGGGCGGCCTTCGCGGTGCCGGCGCTGGCCTATGACGGGCAGACCTGCAAGGCGCCCGGCAATTGCTGGCAGCCGAAGCCCGGCTTCCCCGAGAAGGTCGCCGGGACCAAGTACGATCCCAAGCACGACCCGAAGGAGGTCAGCAAGCAGGCCGAATCCATCAAGCAGATGGAGGAGCGCAACAGGAAGCGGATCGAGAACGCCAAGAAGACCGGCAAGTTCGAGTACGACGTCGCCAAGATCTCGTCGAACTGATCGCCGCCGGTCCGACCGGCCCGGGGCCGGCCCGCGCCGCGGCGCCGGCCCGCAGCGACGCTCGGCACCGCGCGCCGCACCGACACGCCGCACCGTTACCCGGCGCCGCCGCTCCGGCGCCCCGCCCGACACCGCAGGCACCGCCTCATGAACACCCTCCGTCCCGGAGACACGATGCTCACCGACTGGCGGGCGGCGGCGGCCCGCTTCGAGGCGGAGGTCGCCAAGGCGGTTGTCGGGCAGGAGCGGGCGATCCGCCTCGCGACGATCGCGATCTTCGCCCGCGGCCACGTGATGCTCGAGGGCGATGTCGGCGTCGGCAAGACCACCCTGCTGCGGGCGGTGGCCCGGGCGCTGGGCGGCGCCTACGAGCGCGTCGAGGGCACGGTCGACATGATGCCGACCGACCTGATCTACCACACCTATCTCGGCCCCGACGGCCGGCCGCGAGTCGATCCCGGCCCGGTCCTGGCCCGGGCCGAGGATCTCTCGGTGTTCTTCTTCAACGAGATCAACCGGGCGCGGCCGCAGGTGCACGCCCTGCTGCTCCGGCTGATGGCCGAGCGCAGCGTCCAGGCCTTCGGCCGCACCTACACGTTCCCGAACCTGCAGGTCTTCGCCGACCGCAACCGCGTCGAGCGCGAGGAGACCTTCGAGCTCCCGGCCGCGGCCCGCGACCGCTTCCTGATGGAGATCGGGCTGGAGGCGCCCCGGGACGCGGCGGTGCGCCGGAGCCTGGTCTTCGACCCGCGCTTCCACGACACCGACGCCCTCGTCGGCGCGGTCGCGGAGGGCGTGCTCGACCACGCCCGGATCGGCGGCATCGCGGCCGCGATCCAGCACGCCGTCCGCGCGGAGCCGTCGATCGAGGCCTACGTGGTGGCCCTCTGGGACGCGCTGGTCCGCCCCGCGGAGGCCGGGATCCGGCTCCCGGGCCTCGACACCGCCACCCTCGTGCAGGGGGGCGCCTCGCCGCGCGGCGTCGCCTTCCTGGTGCGGGCCGCCCGGGTGCGGGCGTGGCTGGAGGGCCGCGACTGGCTGGTGCCGGAGGATGTGCGGGCGGTCTTCACCGAGGTGATGGCCCACCGGGTCTTCCTCGAGCCCGTCCACGAATTGCAGCGCGGCGCGATCGTGCCGGCCCTGTGCCGGGCCGCGTTCGAGACGGTGCCGGCGCCGTGAGCGACCCGCGCACGGCCGACATCGTCTACCTGCCGCGCTGGCGGCCGCGCGGCAGCCGGGCCGGTCTCCACCGGGGGCGCGACGCCGGCGGCGCCGGCCCGTTCCGCGATCAGGTGCCGTTCCTGCAGCTGCCGGATGCGCGCCGCATCGACCTGCGCGCGACGCTGCGCGACCCGTTCGAGGGCGTGCATGTCCGCCGCTTCGAGGCGCGGACCGCGGTCGAGACCTGGGTCCTGGTCGATCTCTCGGCCTCGATGGGCTTCCGCGGCACGGCCGACCGGGCGCGCCTCACGGGCGATCTCTGCCGGGCGCTGGCCGTCTCGGCGACCCGGATCAGCGACGGGTTCGGCCTGATCGGCTGCGACGAGACCCTGCGCGACGACCTCACCCTGCCCGCCACCCGCCACCGGGGCGCGGCCGTGGCCGCCGCCGAGCGGGTCGCGGGCGCGGAGCGGGCGGGGCGCGGCTGCGCCGGCATGCTCGAGGCCGCGCGGCGGCTCGCCGGGCGGCCGAAGCTCGTCTTCCTCGCCTCCGACTTCCGCTGGCCGGAGAGCCTGATCGCCCGGGTCTTCGCCGCCCTGGCGCCGCACGACACGGTGCCGATCCTGCTCGCCGACCCCGCCGAGGCGGAGGCGCTGCCGGCCTTCGGCCTCGTCGAACTCGACGATCTCGAGGGCGGCGGCCGCCGCGTGGTCCTGCTGCGCCCGAGCCTGCGCCGGGCCTGGATCGCCCGGGAGCGGGACCGGATCGCCGCCCTGGAGCGCGCCGCCGCGCCCTTCGCGCGCCGGGTCTTCCGGCTCGCCGGGCGCTTCGACGCCCAGGCGCTCACCCGCCACCTGATGACGACCTGAGCATGGGCGCGCGCGGTCCCGCCCTCCTGCTGGCCGGCCTCCTCGCGGGCGTCCTGGCCGCGCCCCTCGCCCTGACGGCCGGCACGGCCGCCGCGCAGGTGCGCTCCGTCGAGGTGCGCAGCAAGCGGCCCTTCGGGATCTTCCTGGGCGACCTGGTCGAGGCGCAGGTGGAGATCCTGGCCGATCCCGACTTCCGGCTGCAGCGCGCGACGCTGCCGCGGCCCGGTCCGGTGACCTACTGGCTCGACCTGCGCGCCGTGGCGGTCGACGAGGCCCCGGTGGCCGGCGCCCGTCGGGTGCGCCTGCGCCTGACCTACCAGAGCTTCTACGCCGCCCTCGACGCCCGCACCCTGGAGGTGCCGGGCTTTCCCCTGACGCTGGCGAGCGAGGCGGCGACCGGCCTCACCACGGCCGCCGTCCAGGTGCCGGGCTGGAGCCTCGGCGTCTCGCCCCTGCGCGAGGTGCAGCCGCAGCGGCGCGAGGATCCGGCCGAGTACCTGCGCCCGGACGGAAGCGGCGGGCGGATCGATCCGGCACCGGACGTCGCGGCGGCGGCCGGCCTCGGCGCCCTCGCCGGCCTCGCGGCGCTGGCGCTGGCGCACGACCGCGCCTGGGGGCCGTTCCGGCAGCGGCCGGGCCGCCCCTTCGCGGCGGCGCTGCGCGCGCTCCGGCGGCAGGCGGGGGGCGAGCCCGATCAGGCCTACCGGGCGGCGCTGCTGGCCCTGCACCGGGGCCTCGACGAGACCGACGGAAGGCGGGTGCTGGCCGACGATCTCGGCGCCTTCCTGGCGCGGCACGGGGCCTTCCGGGGCCGGGCGGCGGAGCTCGCGCGCTTCTTCGAGGCCTCGCGCCTCGCCTTCTTCGGCGGCCAGCTGCCGGCCGCGCGCGCGGCCTGGCCGCTGTCCGAGGCCGAGGCGCTCCTGGCGCGCCTCGCGGCGGCGGAGCGGAGCGCGTGAGGCCGTGACCGATCTCCTCCCCCGCCTCGGCGCGACCGATCCCTGGGTCCTGTGGCTGCTGCCGCTGGCGCTGCTGCCGCTGGCCCGCTCGGCCCTGCGCCGGACGTCCGTGCCGGCGGTCGCCGCCGCGCCGGCAGACCCCCTCTCGGCTTGGCTCGGCCGCACGCTGACGCTCGCCGGCATCCTGGCCGTCGCCGGCCTCATCGCGGCCCTGGCGGGCCCCTACCGGACGGGCGCGCGGATCGAGCGCCTCGGCATCGGCGCGCAGGTCTCGCTGCTGATCGACCGCTCGGGGAGCATGAACGAGACCTTCGCGGGCCGGCAGCCCTCCGGCGCCGAGGAGTCGAAGGCCGCGGCCTCCCGGCGCCTCCTCGCCGATTTCGTCGGCGCGCGGGCGCACGACCTGTTCGCCGTGACGGCCTTCTCCACCGCGCCGATGCTGGTCATGCCGATGACCGACCGCCACGACGCCGTGCGGGCGGCGATCGCCGCCATCGACCGGCCCGGCCTCGACTACACCAATATCGGCCGGGGCCTCGGCATGGCCCTGTCGCAGTTCGGAATCGATGTCGGCGCCTCGCGGGTGCTCCTGCTGGTCTCCGACGGCGCCGCGGTGATCGACCCGCGCGTCCAGGACCAGCTGCGCGCCGCCGTCGCGCGGATCCGGCCGAACCTGTACTGGCTGTTCCTGCGCACCCAGGGATCGCCCGGCATCGCCGACCGGCCGGCCGGCGAGGACACGCCCCAGGCCGCGCCGGAGCGCCATCTCGACCTGTTCTTCAAGAGCCTCGGCGTGCCCTACCGCGCCTTCGAGGCCGAGGGCGCCGAGGCGGTGGCCGCCGCCATCCGGCAGATCGAGGCCCTGGAGCGGGACCCGATCCCCTACGTCGAGGAGCGCCCGCGCCGGGACCTGACCGGGCTCGCCGCCGCGCTCGCTGCCCTGGGCCTCGCGCTGCTGGTCCTGGCCAAGCTCGCGGAGGTGGACCTCGCGGCGGCACCGGCGGATGCGGAGACTGCGACGGAGGCCGCGACCAAGACCGAGACCGCGGGCGCGGCGGCGCGGAGGGCGGCATGAGCGCCGGCGCCCTCCTCGACGGCCCGGCCCCGCGCCGCACCGCCCGCCCCCGCCTCGGCTTGGCCGCGGCGTGGCGCCGGGTCCGGCCGGCCCTGCTGGTCGCGCTGCCGCTGGTCCTCGCGGCCGCCGCCCTGTGGTTCGCCGTCTCGGGCTGGAGCGCCGCGCGCGACGACGACCGGATCGCCGCCCTGGAGGCGGGCCGCGACCGGCCGGTCAAGCCGGATGCGCGGCCCGCCCTCCTGGCGGCGCGGATCGGCTTCCTCGCCGCCCGGGACCGTCTCGGCGAGACCGAGCCCCTCCTCGACGCCCTCGACCGCGCCGGCGCGGTGCGGGAGGCGGCCCGGGCGCGGTACGTCATCGGCAACGCGCGGATGCGGCAGGCCTTCGCGCTGATCGGCCGCGGCGACCTCGACAAGGCCGCGCCCCAGGTGACGCTGGCGCGGCAGGATTACCGCCGCGCCCTCCAGGCCCGGCCCGAGTTCTGGGACGCCAAGTACAACCTCGACGTCGCCTCGCGCCTCGTGCGCGACTACCCGGAATTCGACCGCAAGACCGGGGACGAGCTCCGCGCCGAGCCGAAGAAGATCTGGACCGACATCCCCGGCCAGCCGCGGGGCGGCCCGTGAGCCCGCGGCGCGTCCTTCCCCCCGGGCTGCCCTCGGTCCTGCCCCCTCTTGTCGCCCGCAACCTGCGCGACGGGCGGTTCCGCGCCCTGGCGGCCGCCCTCGCGCTGGCGCTGGCGGCCCTGGTCGCCCCGCCGATCCCGGTCACCCGCACCGGCGTGTCGGTGCTGGCGGTGGTCGACATCACCGGCAGCATGGCGGTGCGCGACTATCCCGCCGCCGGCGGGTCGGTGAGCCGGCTCGAGACCGTCAAGGCGGCGCTGCGGGCGACGCTGCCCGACCTCCCCTGCGGCTCGCGGGTGGCGCTCGGCCTGTTCACCGACCGGCGGCCGTTCCTGCTGTTCACGCCGGTCGAGGTCTGCGCCGACTTCGCGCCGCTGGACGGCGCCATCGCGGCCCTCGACCCGCGCATGGCCTGGGAGGGGGACAGCCGCATCGCGGCGGGCCTGTTCCGGTCGATCGCCATGGCGGGGGAGATCGACGCCGACCTCCTGTTCCTCACCGACGGCCAGGAGACGCCGCCGCTGCCCGCCTCCGGCGGCCCGACCTTCGACGGCAGGCCCGGCGCGGTGCGCGGGCTGATCGTCGGCGCGGGCGGCTACGGCCTGTCGCCGATCCCGCGCTTCGACGATCGCGGGCGCGAGACGGGTTTCCTCGGCGAGAGCGACGTCCAGCAGGAGAACCGCTCCGGGCCGCCCCCGGCGGACGCGGAATCCCGCGAGGGCTACAACCCGCGCAACGCCCCCTTCGGGGCCCAGGCCGCCCACGGCACCGAGCACCTCTCGTCGGTCCGCGAGCCCTACCTGAAGCGCCTCGCCGCCGAGACCGGCCTCGGCTACGTCCATCTCGACGGCCCGGGCGGTCTCGCCGCCCCTCTGCGCGCCGCGGCGACGCCGCGCCCGCTGCCCGGCCGCCTCGACCCGCGGCCCGCCCTCCTGGCGGCGGCCCTGGCTCTGACGCTCCTGGCCCTCCTGGCGGGGCCCCTCGCCCGCGCCCTTCGCGCGCTCCGCGGGCGCGCGGGCCACTCTGCTCCAACCCCTGCTCCAACCCCTGCTCCAACCGGAGCGATCAGGACCTGACCATGCGGATGCCCCTCGCCCTCTTTCCGGCCCTCGCCGCGGCCCTCGCCGTCGTCGGCCTCGCCGGCGCGGCGCTGGCCCACGGGCCGACGCCGCAGAAGATCGACCAGTCGATCACCATCCAGGCGCCCCCGGAGGCGGTCTGGAAGGTGGTGGGCGATTTCGGCGGCATCGGGCGCTGGCACCCGGACGTGGCCAAGGCCGAGGCCAGTGGCGGCAACGTCGAGGGTACGACCCGCCGGGTGACCCTCAAGGCCGGCGGCACCCTGGTCGAGGGGCTGGACGAGTGGCTGGCCGACGGCCGGACCTACTCGTACCGGATGTCCGACCCGGACCTGAAGGCGCTCCCCGTCTCCTCCTACTCGGCGACGCTCACCGTGACCCCGGACGGGACCGGCTCCAAGGTGTCGTGGATCGGCCGCTTCTACCGGGGCGACACCGGCAACGAGCCGCCGGAGACTCTCAGCGACGAGGCCGGGCGCACGGCGATGAACCGCTACTTCGCGGACGGGCTCAAGGGCCTGAAGGCGGCCGTCGAGGGCCGGACGACCCATTGAGGCCCCGCATGCGCCACCTGTGGCTGATCGCGACGCTTGCGGTCGCGGTCGCGGTCGCGGCCGGGACCGGCGCTGGGACCAGTGACGCGTCCGCGGCCGGCGACCCGGTCTGGGTCGTCAGCCAGCAGGGGGCCGAGCTGGCGCGGATCGAGGCCGGGAAAGTGGCCGGGCGGATCCCGCTCGGACCGGCGCCGGTGGCGGCGGCGACCGACCGGGCCGGCCGCCTCTATCTGACCCACCCGGACGGGCGCGCCGTCACCGTCGTCGCGCCCGGCGCGCCGCCCCGCCGCCTGCCCGTCCCCGGCCAGGCCTTCGGCCTCGCGGCGAGCCCGGACGGGGCGCGCCTGTACGTCGGCGACTGGTCGGGCGACCGCGTCCTGCGGATCTCCGCGGCGACCGGCGCCGTCGAGGGCGCCGCGGCGGTGGGCCGCGACCCGGCCCATCTCGTCCTCGACCGGCGCGGGCGGCTCTACGTCGCCGACCGCGAGAGCCGTCAGGTCAGCGTGATCGACACCGGGACGATGGCCCGCGTGGCCGTGGTCCCGACCGGCGAAGCGCCCTTCGCCCTGGCGCTCGCACCGGACGAGGCGAGCCTCTACGTCGCCAACGTGCGCAGCGGCGACCTCACGGTGATCGACACGGCGACGCTGCGGGCCCGCGCCACGGTTCCGGCCGGCCGGATGCCCTACGGCGTGGCGGTTACCGGGGACGGCAGCCGCATCCTGGTCACCAACCAGCACGCCGCCGCCGTGACGGTGATCGACGCGGCCCGGCTCGAGATCGTCGCCACCGTGGCGGTGGGCCCCTATCCCGAGGGCATCGCGGTGGCCGGTCCGCTTGCCTACGTGGCGAACTGGTTCTCGGACGACGTCTCGGTGATCGATCTCGCCACGTGGCGCGAGACGGCGCGCATCAAGGTGGCGGAGGGCCCGCGCACGGTCCTGGCGGGGGAGCCCGCGCGATGAGACGGGCCGGCCGCATCGGGATCGCGTCCGGGCTGGTCCTGCTGGTCCTCGGCGCCTGCGACCGCGGGGCGGACGAGCGCGCCGACGAGGCCGGCGCGGTGGTGGCCACCACCGCCGAGGGCACCCTGCCGGCCTGGCTCGCGCCGACCGACGGGACCGACCCGGCCCGCTGGCTCGCGGGCCGCGAGGCCGGCAAGGCCCTGCCGGCCGACGATCCCCGCGTGCGCGCGATGGCGACGGCGCTGGCCGGAGCCCGCGACGGCTTCATCGAGGACCCGCGCATGATCGCCAACCGCACCGTCCAGCTCGGCCAGATGCTGGCCGAGGCCGGCATCGGCGAGGGCTACGGCGCGATCCTCGACGGTCTCGGCGGCATCGCGGCGGGGCGCGGCCGCCGCAAGAGCCTCTACGGCGAGATGTGCCAGCACTACTACAACGCCCGGATGCAGGGGGCCGACCACGCGGCCGCGCTGGCGCGCCTCGCCGGCCCGCACCCGGTCGGCGAGGGGACGCCGTGAGCGCCGCCCGGGCCTCGGCCGACCGTCCGGCGGGGCGGGACGGCCCGCGGGTTCTCGACGCGGTGCTGATCGTCGACGACCACCCGGTCGTGCGGCGCGGCTTCCGCCATCTCGCCGAGGATGCCGGCGTCCGGGCGGTCCACGAGGCCGCGGACGTGGTGTCGGGCTACCGCACCTTCCACCGCCACCGGCCCGGGCTGGTGGTGACCGACCTGGGCTTCCGCGACCAGGGGCTGTCGGGCCTGTCGCTGATCCGCCGGGTGCGGGCCCTCGAGCCGGCGACCCGGATCCTCGCCTTCAGCATGCACGACGATCCGGTGATCGTCGCCCGGGCCATCGAGGGCGGGGCCCACGGCTTCGTCCTGAAGGACACGGCGGTGACGCGCTTCCACGAGGCGCTGGCGACCGTGTCGGCCGGGCACAGCTACCTGCCGCACGAGGTCGCGACCAAGATCGCGATGCTGAATGCCGGGCTCCTGGAATCGCCCCTCGCGCGCCTGACCGCGCGGGAGGTTCAGGTGCTGTCGCTGCTGGGGGCGGGCAAGTCCAACGAGGCGATCGCCGACAGCCTGTCGATGAGCCACCGGAGCGTGTCGGCCGTCGTCTCGGGCATGAAGCAGAAGCTCGGCGCCGGCAGCCTAGCCGACCTCCTGCGCATCGCCCTGTCGCGGGACGGGCGCCCGGTGTGACGACGACCGCCGTCAGCGGGCCGGGGCTACCGCGGCACGATCAGGCCGGGAACGATCGATCCCTGCGGCCCGAACGTCGCCTCGGCCTTCCGGCAATTGGCCGCGACGTCCTTCTGGTAGGCCGCGATGTAGCGGGTCGCGGTCAGGTGCAGGTCGCCGGTCTCCAGGCTCGCCGCGTCGACGCCCAGGGCCTCGACGGTCTGCTTGAGGCGCGCCGGATCGCTGCGCAGGCCGGGGCATTCGAGGTTCACGAAACCGGCGAGCCCCGCGAGCTTCGCCGCCTGATTGCGCCGCGGATCGGCGGACGCCGGGTCCTGCGCCTGCATCGGGGGCTGTCCCTGGGGCTGGATCGGGTGTTGCGGGATGGGCTGTGCGGGGGGCTGCGCCTGAGCATGGGCCTGGGCCGTCAGAAGACCCAGGAGGCCGGCCGAGATCGGGCCGGAAAGACGGATCGCGCGCATCGCTTCTCCCATCCAGTCGCAGGAGCAGCGCGTCCGTCGACCGTCACCGCTGCGAAGAGTCGCGCAGTTCTATGCCGCTGGATCGGAGATTTACAATGCAGACCAAGCTTATAATCGTCTTAGTGACTCTGGCCTGCGCGACTTTGCCGGCGAAGGCCGCCCGCCTGACCGTGGACGACAAGGCCTCGCTGTGGCCGCGGGCGAGCGCGACCGACAAGATCGATTTCTCGACCCGGATGGGCCGGGCCTTCCACACGCTGTCGCCCAAGCTGGACGCGGCGTACTTCATGCGCTGTCTGGAGGAGACCGCCAATATCGGGGACACCAAGGACCTGCGGCTCGAGGAGATGGTGCGGACCTGCATCTCCCTGGTCCGGGACGAGGCCGAGTGAGCGGCCGGCCCGGCCTCACGGAGGGCCTCGCGCGCGGCCTCACGCCAGATGGGCGACGATGTTGACCAGCCGGTCGAACGGGTCGCGGACGTAGAACCGCTCCACGCCCCAGGGCTCACGGGCCGGGCCGTACAGCACGGGCAGGCCCGCCCGCCTCACGCGGGCGAGGACCTCCGCCAGGTCGTCGACCTCGACCGAGATGTCGGGAACCGGCGTGCCCGAGCCGCCCGCGCTGGCCACGCTGATCTGCGGCGTCGCCGACATCCCGGGGGCCGCGAAGGTCAGGATCCAGCCGTGATCCATGACCACTTCCAGGCCGAGCACCTCCACGTAGAAGGACCGCGCCGCCTCGACCTGCGTGGTCCGGATGTTGGTGACGATCCGCTTCACGGCCATGGCCCGGTCCCCGCTGCGCGCCGCCTATCAGAGGGCTCCGCGGGCGGCCCGGCAAGGCCCGGGACGGCGCCTCGGGAATCCGCGCCCCGGCCTCGTCGCGGTCCGCCGCCCGGAAGTGCACGCAGCGATTGAAAGCGGGCCTCCGGAAAGAATCCGGAAAGCTCCCCGATGGTACCGTCCGCGCCGGTGGGACCTCGCACCGTCCAGCAGAATGTTCGCCCAGGCGGACGATTGGGATCCCCGGGTATGAACAGTGGGACGGTCGCGCTGCGGGAGAAGGCGAAGCTCCTCGACACCGTTCTCGACACGATGGATCAGGGGCTGATGATGATCGACGCCGCCGGCGTCGTTCAGGTCTGTAATGCCCGCGCCCTCGCGCTGCTCGACCTGCCGCCGGACCTGATGCGGTCCCGCCCGACCTTCGAGGCGGTGCGGCAATACCAGATCGCGCGGGGCGAGTTCGGGAAGGCGAGCGAGACCCTGCAGCGCTGGGTGGCCGCGGGCGGCCTGGAGTGCCGCGCCCACACCTACGAGCGCGAGCGCCCCGACGGCACCGTGCTGGAGATCCGCACCGTGCCGCTGCCCGACGGCGGTGCGGTGCGGACCTTCACGGACATCACCGCGCGCAAGCGGGCGGAGGAGACGCTGCAGGTCAGCGAGACCCGCCTCGCCCTGGCGCAGGATGCGGGCAGCGACGGGCTCTGGGACTGCGATCTCACGACCGGGGAGGCGTGGTCCTCCGACCGCTGGTGGGGGGTCCTGGGCTACGAGCCCGGCGAACTGGCGAGCCACGCGCGGACGTGGCGGGCCCTGCTCCACCCGGAGGATGCGGGCGCGGCCGAGCGGGCCCTGATCGAGCACCTGAGCGGGCGGGCGCCGACCTACATGTCCGAGCATCGCATGCGCCGCAAAGACGGCTCCTGGGCCTGGATGATGACGCGCGGCAAGGTGGTGGCGCGCGCCGCCGACGGCCGCGCGGTGCGCTTCATCGGCACCCAGATCGACATCAGCGCCCGCAAGGCCGCCGAGGGGCAGGTCGCCCACATGGCGCGCCACGACGGCCTCACCGACCTGCCCAACCGCGCCCTGTTCTACGAGCGGCTCGAGATCCGGCTCGCCGACCTGCATCTGAACGGCGGCACCTGCGCGGTGCTGTGCCTCGACCTCGACCGCTTCAAGGCCGTCAACGACAGCCTCGGCCACGCGGCCGGGGACTTCCTGCTCCGGGCGGTGGCCCATCGCATCCGCGCGGTGCTGCGGGCCGACGACATGGTGGCGCGCTTCAGCGGCGACGAGTTCGCCGTGCTGGTTGCCGATGCGGACGACCCCACCCGCGCGGAGGCCCTGGCGGCGCGCCTGATCGCGGCCGTCCAGGCGCCGATCCCCTTCGGCAAGCGGCGGCTGAAGGTGGGCCTGAGCGTCGGCATCGCCCGGGCACCCGGCCACGGCTTCGACAGCGAGACGCTGGTCCGCCGCGCCGACCTCGCCCTGTACCGGGCGAAGACCGAGGGGCGGAACACCCACCGGGTGTTCGAGCCCGCGATGGACGCGGCCGAGGCGGCCCGGCGCGATCTGGAGCGCGACCTGCGCCAGGCGATCGAGGGCGACGAGCTCATCCTGCACTATCAACCGCAGGTGAGCACCGCCACCGGCCGGCTTCTCGGGTTCGAGGCGCTCGTGCGCTGGGAGCATCCGACCCGCGGCCTCGTGCCGCCGAACGCCTTCATCCCCCTGGCGGAGGAGAGCGGGCTGATCCTGCCGCTCGGCGAGTGGGTGCTCCGGGCCGCCTGCCGCGAGGCGGCCCGCTGGGCGCACCCGCTGAAGGTGGCGGTGAACCTGTCGCCGCGCCAGTTCCAGCAGGCGGATCTGCCCGAGCGCGTGCTGGCCATCCTGACCGAGACGGGCCTCGCGCCGACGCGGCTCGAACTCGAGATCACCGAGACCCTGATCATCAACGACATGGCGCGGGCGCTCGGCATCCTGCGCCGGCTGAAGGCCTTCGGCGTGTCCATCGCGATGGACGATTTCGGCACCGGCTACTCGTCCCTCGCGACGCTGCAGGCCTTCCCCTTCGACAAGATCAAGATCGACCGGTCCTTCGTGGGCCATGTCGAGGTCAGCCCGCAGGCGGCGGTGATCGTGCGGGCGGTTCTGGGGCTCGGCCGCAGCCTCGGGATGAGCGTCGTGGCGGAGGGCGTCGAGACGGAGGCGCAGATGCGCTTCCTGGCCGCGGAGGCCTGCGACGAGGTCCAGGGCTACCTGATCAGCAGTCCGCAGCCGATCGAGCGGTTCGCCGCGCAGATCGACGCGTCCGAAACGTTCGTGCCACCCGGCCGCCCCGACTCGGCCGTCGCCTGAGGCGCGCCGCGACGCCCCGGCGACGGCCCGGACGCCCGAACGCTCGTCGCGGTACCGGTGCGGAGCGCCGAGCGGCGGCCCTGCCGCCGGCCTCTGTGGCACGGCCGCGACACCCGCCGACGACCGCCTGTGGATGACGCGACCTGCCCCCGATCCGTCAAGGTTCGGATGCCAGCGTGACCGCGCACCTCCGATCCGGCTCCCTCAGCTCCGCCATCCCATGTTCGCCCAGCCCCACGCCCTCATCCTCCGCCATCGCGAGCGCGTCGCCGTGCTCATCTCCTCAGCGCTGTTCCTGGCGGGCGCCCTGCCGCTCTTCTGGGCGATCGGCTGAGGCTCGATCCCGGGCCGGCCGCATCGTCGGCCGGCCGTCGAGCTTCCGCGCCGCCGCGCTCGCGAGGACGGCGGGCCGCGTTCGGCCCGCCCGAACGGCGAAGGGGCCGCCTCCTGTGGGAAGCGGCCCCTTCGCGTGTCGGGTCGGGTGCGACGGTCGGGATGCGAGCGTCGCACCCGACCGTCGCTGGTCGGTCTCAGTAGGAGCCGAACTTGTAGTTCAGGCCGGCGCGGACGACGGCGAACTCGTCGGAGCGGCGGCCGATGCCGCTGTAGACGACCGGGAAGTTGTTGGCGGCGTTGATGACGAACGCGCCCTGGTTGCGGGTGTTGCGGTCGAGGTTGACGTACAGGCCTTCGACCTTGAGCGTCACGGCCGAGGAGCGGAAGAAGTTCAGGAACGAGTCGGTGGGCAGGGCGTACTCGATGCCGCCGCCGACGGCCCAGCCGGTGCGGAAGCTGTCGTTGCCGGC